>CAJXRC010000233.1 GCA_913058405.1 uncultured Colwellia sp.
ACGAGATCTAGTACGGTCTCGTGGGCTCGGAGATGTGTATAAGAGACAGATCCTGTTGATATTAAATTAAAAGTAACTTTTTTAATTTAAGGGTAAAAAGCGGTAGTAAATATTTTTGTTAACGCTAGAATTCAGTCAATAGATGTATTAGACTGGAAAAGCTTCTATTTTTAAAATAAGTATTATTTAACATAACTTTATAGGGATTTATTATGAAAAAACTTTTAATAGCATCAACATTATTAATATCTACTTCTGCACTTGCAGATGCACCTGGCGGCCAAACATGTGGTTGGGGTAATATGCTTTTCGCTGGACAATCGGGTACTCCTAGCCATGTTCTTGCTGTAACTACAAATGGATCAACAGGTAACAACACCTTCGGTATGTCATTTGGTACGAACGGCTGTTCAACTAAAGGCACATTGACTTACGGTGGCAAGGAAATGATCGATGTTAGTATGATCATGGACGAGTTTAGTGAAGATGTTGCTCGTGGTGATGGTGAAGCATTAACTGCTGTTGCGGTTTCTTTAGGTGTTGCAGAAGCAGATCGTGACTTATTCAAATCTACTCTTCATAACAACTTTAATACATTATTCCCTTCAGAAGAAGCAACAACCGAGCATGTAGTTAGCTCAATGTTTTCTTTAATGAAAAATGATGAAAAGTTAGCTAAATATACTGTTTAGTATTAATTGTTATCGATGATAAAAGGCTGCTTTAAGTAGCCTTTTTTAATTCTATTGTTTCCATTACGATCACTCATTGCAATTTTATTGCTAATAAACATAACCTATGAAATTTAAAGCAGTTGTTCTATCTATAGCGCTCATTTTCTTTATCTCCCCAAAAGCTAATTCGCAATCACATGAAAATATTATTCAGCTGGCTAAAACAGAACAATGGCGAGCTTTGTTACATATCAATATGCAGACAGAAGGAAGTGTACTTGAAAGCTATGTTGATGATCCTAATTTCTTTTTGGCAGCTGATGGCAGTATCAACCCAGAGAATGAATTATTAGCTACGATCGCAGCCTTAAAAATACAAGACGATATACAATGTAAATTTCCCGCGAGAACATTATTTTTATTGGAAAATATTGAAGGGCTGGTTAAAGAAGTTGAGCCTTTTATTTGTCAAGAATACTTAGATTGGCGTACAAAGTTAAATACTTCCAAGGTAGTGTTAGTTTTCGCATCGGCTCAATTGAATAGCCCTTCATCTATGTACGGCCATACTTTTTTACGTTTTGACCCTGATAATGTTGAACAAGGCTCAACATACCTTTCTTACGCATTGAATTTTGGAGCCACAGTAACTGAAGGTGAGACTGGTTTTTTATATGCCGCTAAAGGGTTAACAGGAGGGTACCCAGGGAATTTTTCAGCAAACCCATACTTTGAAAAAATTAAAGAATATAACCGACTAGAAAACCGCGACTTATGGGAATATGAATTAAATTTAACCCAAGAAGAAATAGATACCATGCTGGCTCATGTTTGGGAGCTTCAAGGCATTAACTTTGAATATTTCTTTTTCGATGAGAACTGTTCATTTCGTTTATTAGAGCTACTTGATGTGGCAAGGCCAGGTTTATATTTAGCCAAAAATTTTCCAGTGACCGCTATGCCATTAGATACGGTAAGAGTAGTTCAAGAAGCTGATTTAATCATAAAAACTAATTACCGTCCTTCGATTTTAACTGAACTAAAAGCACAGTTAGCAATGCTAAGCGATGAAGAAAGTGAACTAGCACTGGCGTTATCTCAGGATATTGAAGTACTAAACAGTGCCGAATTTCTCAAGCTTGGTAAAGAACAGCAACAAGCTGTTGTTGATAGCGCTTATCGCTACTTACGTTATCAAAATACCTTCAATGGCAGACCTAAAGAAACAACCCGCCGAAGTTTTTTACTGCTTAGGCGACTCAATGTAAATCGCACTAAATTAGTCATACCTATTGAACAGCCAGACAGACCAGACTTAGGCCATAAAACGGCTATGCTTGGGTTCAGTCTAGGACAAAACCTTGATAAATCCTTTGCAGAAATCAAATACCGAGGTAGCTATCACGATTTGTTAGATCCCATCTCAGGCTATTATACGGGTATGTCATTAAATATGGTGAATGCAATGGTGAGGGTTTACGAAGGCGGCGATGTGAAACTTGAAAAAGCTGAACTACTAGATATCATTTCTTTATCTGCAAGGAATGACTATTTCTCGCCATGGTCTTGGAAAGCAAATATTAGCGTTGAACAACAATGGACACAAGATAAGGAAATACTGGTTACCCAAGGCTCCGGCGGTGGCGGCGTTAGTTATCAACCTGTAGAAAATAGTTATGTGTTTTTATTAGCTACCGGTCGTCTTGAATTTAATCGAAAGCTTGATACTTACGCTGCAGTAGCACCCGGTTTACAATTAGGTTTTCTATATTATTGGCCGAAAACTACGTTGTTAGTTGATGCAGAACATTATCAGTTTTTGTTTGACCAAACACAGCGAAGTCGAGTGAGCGTTGAGCAAAGTGTAGGACTTGGACAAAATGACAGCGTACGCTTTTCTGCTAATTTTCATCGTGTTGAAAGCAATACTCATGATAATAAAAGCTTTCAAGAATTTAAGCTTGAGTACCGTCACTACTTCTAAATTGAAATGACCCATAATTATATAAAGGTATAAGCAAACTGCTCAGTGGTCATTGTTTAATTGCCGTGAACTAGCGGCGTTAAACGAGACCACTGAGCAGTTTTACCTCTGCGATATAAACAATTTTAGTAACTAAATATCTGTCTGCTCAAGCTTATACCAATTCCATTAAATTATTGCCCACTTGTGCTGGTTAGAATACTTCACGACTGCGTTGCTCTCAGTCCCAATAGCCAGCTATTACTCAATCGAGCGCCTTGCCTTGAATTATTTTTCCTGCGCACAACAAGATCACAAACTTAATGGAATTGGTATTACTTCAATACTAATAGTAAAATTCTTCAATTACAGGTGCATTGACCACGACTAACCAATAAACAAAAATGATGCAGCAGACGGCAACAATACAACCAAGAATAATCTTTGAATGTGGGATAGCATCAGAAGGTTTAACATGGGCTGTTGTCTTTTTACCTGTGATCATAGGTAGTACTAAGTTCTCTTTTTTCACTCGCCAATAAAATGTGATTGCTCCGATATGTAAAACAATGGCGGCAATCATAAAATCAAAAACATTGTGATGTATAAACTTCATGATCTTTTCTAAGTCGTTACTGATACTGCCGTAATAGGGGCCTGACGAAAACACATCATCATTGATGAATAATCCGCTTATCGCCTGAGCTGAGATCAATAAAATCATCAAAATCACCATTAGAGCACCCAAAGGATTATGGCCCGCTGTCGTCTTATTAGTATTTGAATTGCGTAAATACGAAATGAGTGTTTTTGGTGAGGGAAAAAATTGTGAGAACCGGGCATGTTTGGGACCGATTAAACCCCATAAAATCCTAAATGTTATCAATGCTAAAGCAACAAACCCTATTTTCATATGAATTTCAACAAGATCAGCGCCTTGTTCCGCAGTATACCAGGCCGCTAAAATAGTAACGGCAAATCCCCAATGAAAAATGCGTAAGGGTAAGTCCCAAATTAAATGTTTTTCTGCCACGCGATTGCCTTTACTTGTTTTAGTTTACTGTAAATAAGGCGCCTATTTTACCTTAACTAATACTATGAAGTTAAGGCAATAAATGTACAAAGAGTAATTATATTTTTCTTTTTACGTGCAAATATTATCGTAAATAATATGGTACTGCGTATCCCGAATTTTATTTTTTGTTTGTTTTTAACGTCATGCTAAGATGAAGGAACAAAGTTTCAATAAAACACAAACAATACAATACGATAACAAGACCAATATTATGAAAAAACCTCAACTTATTAGTGCTATTTCTTTACTATTTATAAGCTCACAATTGATGGCTCAAACCACGTTGATAAAGAACGTTAACGGCTATACTTTTATCGACAAATCGCTAACACAATTTTCAGCGCTTTCGTTTACTGATGACACTATCAATAAAGTATATCTACGTGGAGAAGAAGTGCGTGAACCTAAAGGTGTGATTGTTATAGATGGACAAGGTCAAACGATGCTACCTGGTCTGATTGATGCACATGGCCATGTTCTTGGTTATGGACACAGCTTACTGCGAGTCGATTTAGTCGGCACTTCTTCTGAGCAAGGTGCCGTTAATCGGACAATCGCTTATGACAAAGAGAATCCTTCAATGAGTTGGGTACTTGGTCGTGGTTGGAATCAGGTGCAATGGCCGACAAATACTTACCCAACGGCAAACAGCTTAGATAAAGCTTTTCCTAATAAAGCAGTATGGTTAAGACGAGTTGATGGCCATGCAGGTTGGGCTAATTCTAAAGCAATGGCATTAGCTGGCATTACGTCTAAAAGTGAGTCTCCTTTGGGAGGTGAAATCATAAAAGGTGAAAATGGACAGCCTACAGGAGTTTTTATAGATAATGCGATGGAGTTAATCATCGCTAGCATTCCCCAACCATCACTTGAAGAAGATAAAGTTGCGTTAACAAAAGCTATGCAATCTTTAGCTGGTTTAGGTTTAACCAGTGTGCATGATGCGGGTATCGATCAAAAAAACATTGCCTTGTATAAAAGGCTGGCCAATGAAGAAAGTATGGCCATTCGTATTAATGCCATGTTGTATTTACCTAGTATTGATTGGCAGCAACAATTACAACAAGGTCCCTTTAAAACTCAAGATGACATGTTTGTTATTAATAGTGTAAAAATTCAAGCTGATGGTGCACTGGGAAGTAGGGGGGCTTCTTTAATTGATGATTACAGTGATCATGCTGGTCATAAAGGACTATTGTTGCATGAGACTAAAGAGTTGCAGCACTATATTGATTTTGCCATGGATAGCGGTTTTCAAGTAAATACCCATGCCATTGGTGATAATGCTAATAAATTAATATTAGATCTTTACCAACAGGCTATAAAAAAGAGTAAAACTAAAGCATTACGTCATAGAATAGAGCATGCTCAAGTACTACGTTTAGAAGATATACCACGATTTTCTTCACTGAATATCATCGCATCGATGCAAGCAACACATGCCACAAGTGATAAAAATATGGCTGTGACTCGTCTTGGTGATAAGCGAATTTTAGGCGCTTATGCGTGGAGAAAATTACTTGATAGCAATGCTATCATTGCTGCAGGCTCAGACTTCCCGGTAGAGTCACCCAATCCGTTTTATGGTTTACATGCGTCTATTACCAGACAGGACCATAATAATTTACCTGTTGGTGGTTGGTATGAAGATCAGAAAATGACCCGCGCCGAGGCATTGAGAAGTTTTACCCTTGATGCTGCTTATGCGGGTCATCAAGAAAAGTTAATAGGTAGTTTAGAAGCGGGAAAAAAAGCTGATTTCATTCTACTTGCTAGGGACATACTCACTATGCCTGAAAGTGAAATTTGGCAAAGTCAGGTATCACAAACCTGGGTAGCAGGTAAAAAGGTTTTCTCTGCTACAGATGTTACATCAGCTAAATAAAGTAGTGAACTTGATTAGAAGTTATTAATACCAAAAGCTAATTTTAGCCATTAAAAAAGCCGATAATAGTTATCGGCTTTTTATTTTTACTGTAAAAAATATGCTTATTAAAGAGTATTAATAACTTTCGTTATGTACACTTAATACCGCACGACCTGATGGATCAGCATTGTTTTGAAAGCTTTCATCCCAAGCTAGGGCTTCTTCTGTACTACACGCAACAGATTTTCCGCCAATAACACAATCAGCTGCTGAAGCTAATGGGTATTTGTCTTCAAAAACAGTGCGATAGTAATAACCTTCTTTGTTATCAGGTGTATTTACTGGAAATCTAATGTGAGCATTTGCAAGCTGTTGGTCAGTAACAAGCGACTCAACATGGGCTTTTAAACCATCAATCCACGAATAACCTACGCCGTCAGAAAATTGCTCTTTTTGACGCCATAAGATTTCTTTTGGTAAGTAACCTTCAAAAGATTCACGTAAAATAGCTTTTTCCATTTTACCATTGCCACACAATTTATCTTCAGGGTTGATGCGCATTGCAACATCCATAAAGTTTTTGTCTAAGAATGGTACGCGCGCTTCAATGCCCCAAGCCGACATCGATTTGTTTGCACGTAAGCAATCAAATTTATGAAGACGATCAAGCTTACGGTTAAGTTCTTCATGGAATTCTTGTGCGTTTGGTGCTTTATGGAAGTATAAGTATCCGCCAAATATCTCATCAGCCCCTTCACCAGAAAGTACCATTTTAATACCCATCGCTTTGATTTTACGCGCCATTAAGTACATAGGCGTAGAAGCACGGATAGTTGTTACATCATAGGTTTCTAAGTGATAAATAACTTCTTTAAGCGCATCAATACCTTCTTGTTCGGTAAATATTACGCTGTGGTGGATAGTACCAATACTATCTGCGACGGTTTGAGCTGCAATTAAATCAGGAGAGCCATCAAGACCACAAGCAAATGAATGTACTTTTGGCCACCAAGCTTCAGCTAAATCGTTATCTTCAATACGACGAGCTGCGAATTTTTGTGTAATCGCAGAGATAAGTGAAGAATCTAAACCACCGGATAACAATACGCCATAAGGTACATCAGTCATTAAATGACTTTTAACTGACTCTTCTAACGCTTCACGAATTTTGGTTGTACTAGTCGTATTGTCTTTTATTGCAGCGTATTCTTGCCAGTTACGTTTGTAATAACGTTGTAACTTACCAACACGGCTATCAAGAATATGCCCTGGAGGAAATTCTTCAACGGTTTTACAAATTGGCATTAAGGCTTTCATTTCAGAGGCAACATAGAAGTTACCTTCACTATCATAACCCGTGTACAATGGAATAATACCAATGTGATCACGTGCTACTAAATAAGAGTTATCTTTTTCGTTGTACACAATAAAGGCAAACATACCTTGTAGTTTGTCAACAAATTCAACACCAAACTCTTCATATAAAGGGAGAATGATTTCACAATCTGAGGCTGTTTGAAACTCATAATCAACGTTTAAAGTGCTGGCTAATGCTTTATGGTTATAAATTTCACCGTTAACAGCAAGGACATTGCTTTTATCACCGTTGTATAAAGGTTGAGCACCATGCTCAGTATCAACGATAGATAAGCGCTCATGCACTAGTATGGCATTGTCGCTGTGATAAATTCCGGACCAATCAGGACCGCGGTGACGTAAAAGACGAGAACATTCTAACGCTGCAGGACGAAGTGCATCAGCACCTGTTTTTATATCTAATATACCAAAGATTGAACACATTGAAGCGCTACTCCTTTAATTATTGTTTGAATCGAATTGTGGACTGAATACATATTCAGCCTGTACACAGTGCCACGTTGGTCAGATAAATCAACCCAAAAAGTGAAGTTTTTACACTAAAGTTGATAACTGCTCGATAAATGCACAATTAATAGGGTGTATTTGCTAATGACAGTTTGAAAATGATTTCATATAGCAAAAAAAAGCCTACAACAAACGCTTTTAGACAAGCAGTTTATAAATACGGCTAATTTCCATTTATCTACTAAAAGCCTTAGCTGCACCTGTCTCTTATACACATCTCCGAGCCCACGAGACC
>CAJXRC010000234.1 GCA_913058405.1 uncultured Colwellia sp.
ATCTACACTATCCTCTTCGTCGGCAGCGTCAGATGTGTATAAGAGACAGAAACCACGTGGCGTAGATACAGCGATAGAAATATCAAAGAAGTTATGATAAACAATGTCATCACCGTCAATTGACGCATTTACTGCTGGGTAGCGTTTTAATGCTTCAGTAACTGCTTTCACGTAAAAAGACATAAAACCAAGACGGGTGTCATGAGTTTTTTCAAACAAGTCTTTATATTGCTTACGCAATTCCATGATTGGTTTCATGTTAACTTCGTTAAACGTAGTTAACATCGCAGTAGAATTTTTCGCTTCTAATAAACGTGTTGCAATCGTTTTACGTAAACGCGTCATTGGCACACGTTTTTGTGTACGTTCGCCTAAGTCTTGAACTGGCGCTGCTACAGGTGCAGCTGCTGCTTTTGGTGCTGCAGCTGGTTTGTTAGCTGCGGCTTCAACGTCTTCTTTTGAAATACGTCCACCTTTACCAGTACCAACAACGTTGGCAGCTGTTAAGCCTTTTTCAGTCATTAAGCGGCGTACTGAAGGGCTGGCAAGTTCATCTGAACTAACTGCATCTTCAATCGGAGCAGCGGTAGCTGCTGCAGTTGCGCCGGCATTAAGTTCACCGATTTTTTGAGCGCCTAAAACAGTATCGCCTTCAACATGGATAATTTTACCAATTACGCCATTGTCTTGAGCTACAACTTCTAATACTACTTTATCTGTTTCAATATCAACTAAGTTTTGGTCAACTGATACAGTATCACCTTCAGCTACATGCCATGAAGCAACAGTTGCATCGGCAACTGACTCAGGTAATACAGGAACAACGATATCGATTACTTTAACAGCACCTGATGCCGCTGGAGCACTTGCTGCTGCAACAGGAGCCGAAGCAGCTTCACTGCCTGCTGAAAATACGCCAATTACTTGGTCGCCTAATACAGTAGCACCTTCAGCTTGGCTGATATCAGTCATAACACCATCAGAAGTTGCAGGAACTTCTAATACTACTTTGTCTGTTTCAATGTCTACAAGTACTTGATCACGAGTAAATTTTTCGCCAACTTGTACATGCCAAGTTGCTACTGTTGCATCAGCAACTGATTCAGGTAATACCGGAACTTTGATTTCGGTTGTCATTTTTTTAATCCTTTCAAACTTTCTTTGCGCTCACTATTTGAGTAAGCGCACCAAAGAGTTAATCTATTGTTAATGCTTGAGTAACAAGCGCTTGCTGTTCTTTAACATGAAGTGACATATAACCAACAGCTGGAGCTGCAGAAGCCTTACGCCCGGCATAAGTCAACGTAGTATTTTCAGGTATAGCAGCTCTAAAATTATGCTGCGAACAATACCAAGCACCTTGGTTTTGCGGCTCTTCCTGACACCAAACAAATTGCTTCACATGCTGATATTCTTTTAATACCGCTTGTAGCTCTTGTTCAGGGAACGGATAAAGTTGCTCAATACGAACAATAGCAATATTATTTAGCTCATTTTTACGACGCTGTTCAAGTAGTTCGTAGTAAACTTTACCACTACAGAAAACAACACGTTCAACTGCTTTTGAATCAAGCTCATCTACTTCACCAATAACACTGTGGAATACACCCGTTGACATTTCTTCTAATGAAGAAACAGCTAATGGATGACGTAACAGTGATTTAGGTGACATAACTACAAGAGGACGACGCATAGGACGAACTACTTGACGACGCAGCATATTAAATACTTGCGCAGGTGTTGATGGCACACATACTTGCATATTGTGATCAGCACAAAGTTGTAAGAAACGCTCTAAACGGGCAGATGAATGTTCTGGACCCTGACCTTCATAGCCATGTGGTAACAACATAGTTAAGCCACATAAACGGCCCCACTTTTGTTCACCTGAACTAATGAATTGGTCAAATACCACTTGTGCACAGTTAGCGAAATCACCAAATTGTGCTTCCCAAATGGTTAAGCCTGCAGGCTCTGCCGTGGTATAACCATATTCAAAGGCTAATACTGACACTTCAGATAACACTGAATCATGAATATCAAATGGGCCTTGGCCTTCTCTGATATTTTTCAGTGGTAAATACGTGCTCGCATCATCTTGATTATGTAAAACAGCATGACGATGGAAGAATGTACCACGACCAGCATCTTGACCAGTAATACGTACACGATCACCACGATCAACGATGGATGCATAAGCTAAATTTTCAGCCATGCCCCAATCAAGCAGTTTTTCACCCGTAGCCATTTTCATGCGATCGTCATATATCTTCTTAACGCGTGAATGCACTGGATGGTTTTCTGGGTAACTTGACAATTTAACCGCTAGTTCTTTTAATTTCTCAAGCGATATTTCTTTGTCGTAGTCATCATCCCACTCATGGCCTAAGTATGGAGTCCAATCAACTGAGTGTTCAGTCATTGGGCGCCATTGATCAACTGTACATTGACCTTCATCAAGTAACTTACGGTAGTAGGCTGTTAACTCATCAATTTTGGCAGTAGTTAAGCTACCTTCTGCAGATAATTTATCTGCATATAATTGACGTGGTGTAGGATGCTTTTTAACAATTTTGTACATAAGTGGCTGCGTAGCACTTGGCTCATCAGCTTCGTTATGTCCATGACGTCGGTAACAAACTAAATCGATAACAACATCACGTTTAAATTCATTACGGTAATCAAGTGCAATTTGCGTTGCTAAGATAACGGCTTCAGGATCATCACCATTTACATGGATAATTGGTGCCTGAACCATTTTAGCAATTTCTGTACAGTACTCACCAGAGCGAGTATCTTCAGCAACTGACGTGGTAAAACCTACTTGGTTGTTGACTACAATACGTACCGTGCCGCCTACTTTAAAGGCGCGCGCTTGTGACATATTGAAAGTTTCTTGTACAACACCTTGACCTGCAATCGCAGAATCACCATGAATGGTAATAGGTAGTACTAAATCACCTTGGTCACAGTCACGTCTATCTAGACGAGCGCGAACTGAACCGATAACAACCGGGTTAACGATTTCTAGATGTGACGGGTTAAATGCCAACGCTAAATGAACGGTGCCACCTGGCGTAACGAAATCTGAAGAATAACCTTGATGATATTTAACATCACCTGAGCTAAGTATTTCATCATGCTTACCGGCGAACTCATCAAATAATTTCGACGGGTTTTTACCCATGACATTAACAAGCACGTTTAGACGTCCACGATGAGCCATGCCCATAACCACTTCTTTAGTACCAGCAGCGCCAGCACGAGTGATTAATTCTTTAAGCATTGGGACAAGTGAATCACCACCTTCAAGAGAGAAACGTTTTGCGCCTGGGAATTTAGCTCCAAGGTATTTCTCTAACCCATCAGCAGCAATTAAGCCCTGAAGAAGTTCGGTTTTTTGATCAACAGAAAGTGCCGCTTTAGACTGCACAGATTCAAGACGCTGTTGTAACCAACGTTTTTCATCCGTTGCTGTCATGTGCATATATTCAGCACCAATAGAACCACAATACGTGTTTCTTAATGCTTTATATAAGTCACCTAACTTCATGGTGTCTTGGCCGATGGCAAAAGAGCCAACGTTATATTCTTTATCGAAGTCGTTTTCAGACAAATCGTGATGTGAAAGTTGCAAGTCACGAACTTTGTCACGTTGCCATAAACCCAATGGATCTAAGTTGGCATTTTGGTGACCGCGGAATCGGAACGCGTTGATAAGTTGTAAAACTTTGACTTGCTTAGCATCATTGCCACTAGAAACAACTACTTGTTTATTGGCTTGTTTTGCTAGGGCTCTAAATTCGTCACGGATGGCAGAGTGGCGGTATTCAACCTCACTACCTTCGACTTTCGGGAGTTGACTAAAGATACCTTGCCATTCTGCAGATACAGAGGCGGAGTTATCTAAGTATGATTCGTACAATTCTTCAATATAAACGATGTTGCCACCGTTTAAGTGGGAAGACTCTAGCCAAGCCTTCATTACACCTTCTGGCATTGCCGTGTTCCTTTGCTTGTCTGTAGCAAAAAAAAATACGTAATAGTATTTATGCTTTTTGTTAACTGTATTGTTAAAGTTTCAATTTGAAAATTAAAATCAAGACTCTTCAATATGGCAAACAAGTTAGTTATAAAAATTATTACAGTGTTTAAAATTAAGTTAAAAATACAGAATATTAGTTTACAAGTCACTTAGGTCGTACTGAATAAAGTACTCATTAGTCGTCTTGGTAAAGATAATACTCTGCTTATTCTGTCATAAAAAACAATTAAGTAAACCTAGACTTAAGCAGTACGTAAAGTATGCTCAGCTAGGTTTAGTTTTTATTAAACCGCTCGGTTTAATAACATTGATTTGATGTGACCAATTGCTTTTGTTGGGTTTAATCCTTTAGGACAAACATCAACACAGTTCATGATGCCATGACAACGGAATACGCTGTATGCATCTTGTAAACCATCTAAACGCTCTTCGGTTGCAGTATCACGGCTATCGATTAAAAAACGATACGCGTGTAATAAACCTGCTGGCCCGATAAATTTATCAGGGTTCCACCAAAAAGATGGGCATGATGTAGAACAACAAGCACATAAAATACATTCATAAAGGCCGTCTAATTTATCACGTTCTTCAATAGTTTGTATGTTTTCACGCGCTGCTGGCTGAGCATCATTAATTAGGTATGGCTTAATTTTTTCATATTGCTGATAAAATTGAGTCATATCAATGATTAAATCACGTACTACCGGTAAACCTGGTAATGGACGTAAGATGATCTTTTCGGCTTTCAATTCTGATAAAGGCGTAATACAAGCTAAGCCATTTTTACCATTCATGTTTAAACCATCAGATCCACAAACACCTTCACGACACGAGCGACGGAAAGATAGACTTGAATCTGTTTCTTTTAAAAGAATCAAAGCATCAAGTACCATTAAGTCAGAACCTTCTGGCACGTCTAACTCATAGTCTTTCATGTATGGCGCATTATCAACGTCAGGGTTATAACGGTAAATCGAAAATAACTGTTTCATTACAATGCTCCTTAGTATACACGTGCTTTCGGAGGGAAAGCTTCGCGGTGAACTGGTTTCATATTAACATCACGTTTAGTCATTTCTTCAGTCTCTGGTGTGTAAACTGAGTGACATAACCAATTTTCATCATCACGTTCAGTAAAATCTTGACGCGCATGCGCACCACGAGATTCTGTACGGAAGTTGGCAGCTTTAGCTGAACAGTATGCTGTTTCCATTAAGTTATCTAATTCTAAACACTCAATACGTTGTGTGTTGAATTCAGATGACTTGTCATCTAAAGAAGCATGGTTTAAACGTTCACGTATTTCAGTTAGCTCTTTCATGCCTTGCGCCATGGCTTCGCCTTCACGGAATACAGAGAAGTTCATTTGCATACACGTTTGTAAATCTTTACGAATCTGCACTGGATCTTCACCTTTAGTAGATGACTCCCAACGATTAGTACGTGCAAGCGCCGCTTCTAGATCAGATTCAGACGCTTCTGTGCCATTTTGTGTTTCGTTTAAGTAGGTACCTAAGAAGTTACCTGCTGCACGACCAAACACAACTAAATCAAGTAGAGAGTTACCACCTAAGCGGTTTGCACCATGTACAGATACACAAGCAATCTCACCAACGGCGAATAAACCTTCAACAATAGTTTCTTTACCATCCGTACCAATATTAAGGGCTTGACCGTTAACATTACAAGGTACACCACCCATTTGGTAATGACATGTAGGGATAACTGGAATAGGCTCTTCAGCTGGATCAACATGAGCAAACGTTTTAGATAAGTCACATACGCCAGGTAAACGTTTGTATAACGTTTCGCGGCCAAGATGATCAAGTTTTAACTTGATATGTGGACCCCAAGGACCGTCACAACCACGACCTTCACGAATCTCTGTCATCATTGAACGAGCAACAACATCACGACCTGCTAAATCTTTAGCATTTGGTGCGTAACGCTCCATGAAACGTTCGCCGTCTTTGTTAAGAAGGTAACCACCTTCCCCACGACAACCTTCTGTAACAAGTACACCTGCACCAGCTATACCGGTTGGGTGGAATTGCCACATTTCCATGTCTTGCATTTGAATGCCAGCACGAAGTGACATACCAACACCATCACCAGTGTTGATGTGAGCGTTAGTTGTAGAAGCGAAAATACGACCCGCACCACCAGTAGCAAGTACAGTAGCACGTGCTTTAAAGTAAACAACTTCGCCTGTTTCAATACAAATCGCAGTAGTACCAACAACGGCACCATCACTGTTTTTAACCAAATCTAGTGCATACCATTCTGAGTATACATTCGTTTTGTTTTTAACGTTTTGCTGATATAAACAATGAAGTAATGCATGACCTGTACGGTCAGCTGCGGCAGCAGTACGAGCGGCTTGTTCGCCACCAAAGTTTTTAGACTGGCCACCAAATGGACGTTGGTAAATTTTACCTTCTTCCGTACGAGAAAACGGTAAACCCATTTTCTCTAATTCAATAACAGACTCAGGGCCCGTTTTACACATATATTCGATGGCGTCTTGGTCACCGATGTAATCGCTACCTTTAACGGTATCGTACATGTGCTGTTCCCAATGATCTTCATGAGCATTACCTAAAGCTACGGTAATACCACCTTGAGCAGATACAGTATGAGAACGAGTTGGAAAAACTTTAGAAATCAAGGCACAAGATTTGCCTGATTCTGAAATTGCTAATGCAGCGCGCATACCTGCACCGCCTGCGCCAATAACAATGGCGTCAAATTCACGAATTGGAACGCTCACTTATACACCCCACACAGTTAAAGAGCCAAACATTAAGTAGGCTAATAAAGTAACAGAAAAGAAAAATTGTAATGCACCGCGTAAAAACGCCGGTTTTACGTAATCAGAAAGAACTTGCCATACGCCAATTTTAGCGTGGACAAGTAATGCTAATAACGCCATTACTGTTGCTACTTTAACACTCATACAAGCAAAGAAAGCTTGCCATACATCATAGGTAACACTCGGTGTTACTACGAAGAAACCTGCAAGAAGTAAAGTGTATAGTACAAGGATAATTGCACTAGCTCTTAAAAGAATAAAATCATGCACGCCATTACGGCCTGCTGATGTGACGACGTTTACCATATCCAAACTCCTATAACTGCTGATACTACTAACCAAATAACCATGATTAATTTGGCAGAGGCATTACCTGAAGCTAGTTCTTCAAAATGACCTAAATCCATTAACAAGTGACGAACACCCGCTAATACATGGAAGGTCAAGGCAGAAAGACAGCCGAAAATAATGAATTTAAAGAAAAAGCCATCAAGGTAACCTTGAATTTGAGCAAATCCTTCAGCAGAAGAAAGAGAGGTTGAAAGGGTAAACAATAAAATACCAATAGCAAAAACCATAATCACACCAGATACACGGTGTAAAATAGAAGCATTAGCAGCGGGATGCATTTTTATTGTAGTTAAATCTAGGTTTACAGGACGTTGTTTTTTCACAATTGTTGCCTAAAGAGCTCGAAAGCCTTCAACTTTTATTATTGTTACTCATGAACTACCTTTACTTAGCTGACTTATAATCTTAATTGAAACGTTAAAATCCTGTCTCTTATACACATCTCCGAGCCCACGAGACCGTACTAGATCTCGT
>CAJXRC010000235.1 GCA_913058405.1 uncultured Colwellia sp.
ACGAGATCTAGTACGGTCTCGTGGGCTCGGAGATGTGTATAAGAGACAGGAGCTAACTACAACAACAATTACAATTAAGGCAATAATTAACCCAATAATGATAGCAATCATCTAAGATTCTCTTGAATAAATAAACTACTAGGCAGTCTACAAAAAATGTATTGTTTAGCATAGGACTAGTTGTATATTTCACACTAAAAATGATCTGTAAAGGAGGTTCTTAAGCCGAGTATAACTAAGTGAAGAATAATCTTTGTGAAATTAAGAGGAAGTGGAGAATTATATTTACAGAAACTAAAAAATATAATGGAATAAATCTCTGTTTAAGTATATTATTTTATTATAAGAACGTTAAAAATCACGCATTTTAATGCTAATGAGTATTTATATGAAATTGCAGCAACTACGCTATATCGTTGAAGTATTAAATAATAACTTAAATGTGTCTGCTACTGCGGATAGTTTGTTTACTTCACAACCGGGAATTTCAAAGCAAGTAAGAATGCTCGAAGATGAGTTAGGTATTCAAATTTTTGGTCGTAGTGGTAAGCATTTAACGCATGTAACTGAAGCTGGCCAAGATGTGATTGATATTGCCACCCAAATACTTTCGAAAGTTGAAGGTATTAAAGCGGTTGCTCGAGAACATACTCAGCCTGATGAAGGTAAATTGCGGATTGCTACCACACATACTCAAGCTCGTTACGCCTTACCCGATGTTATTCAGGGGTTTATCAAGAGATATAGCAAAGTATCGTTACATATGTCTCAAGGGACTCCGGCACAAATTAGTGATGCAGCCGCCAAAGGTGATGCAGATTTCGCTATAGCGACAGAATCTTTACATCTGTATAACGATTTGGTCATGCTCCCTTGTTACCATTGGAACCGAAGTATAATTGTTCGACCTGATCATCCATTGGCTAAAAAACAAAATATCACTATTGTGGACATCGCTAAATATTCATTAGTCACTTATGTTTTTGGTTTTACTGGTCGTTCTGAACTCGATGCTGCTTTTGATGCCGCTGGAGCAAAACCTAAAATAGCATTTACTGCCACAGACGCAGACGTAATAAAAACTTATGTACGTTTGGGCGTAGGTGTTGGTGTGATTGCTTCAATGGCGATTGACGAACGTATTGACAGTGATCTAGTTGTCATTGATGCTAGCCACTTATTTAACGCAAGTACAACTAAAATTGGTTTTAGACGCGGTAGTTTCTTACGTGCTTATATGTACGATTTCATTGAGAGATTTGCACCGCATTTAACCAAAGATATTGTCACTCGTGCAATGTTATTGAAAAATAACCATGAAGTTGATGAGTTCTTGAAAGATATTAAATTACCGACTCGTTAAAAGTCGTAGTAACTACGAGTAATGATTTTTGTTACTCGTAGTTCGCCATAACACCTTTGCAAACTCTAATTGTTGACTATCCATGTAATCGAACAAATTTTGCTAGTAATGCATCCTCATCTTCAACATGGTCCAGATCAGGTTTAACACAGTCAATAGGGCAGACACTGACACAAGTTGGTTGGTCATAATGACCTATACACTCAGTGCATTTATCCACATCTATTTCGTAAATATTAGCGCCAAGGGTAATTGCACCATTGGGGCATTCTGGATCGCACATATCGCAGTTTATGCATGAGTCTAATATTTTTAATGCCATATCATGATTGACCTTTTAACATTCGCGATAGTTCATATGATTAAGTTTTTTGGTTTTGTGCAAATGGGTGTCGGGTAGTACCACCTTCGTCTAAATAACGCATGATAATACCAAAATCTAGTTCTAATTCAGTATCAAGCTCAATTTCTACCTTATGACCAGAGCCCTTAGCATCATCAATGCTTTCACCTGTTTTACTATGGATCATATTGTTTAATGTAAATGTCTGGTTGCCTTTAGGTGTCATCAACTCAAGTTGGTCGCCAACAAGAAACTTATTTTTAACGTCAATTTGTATTAGACCATTTATTTCATTTCGTCCTAGCACTTCCCCAACAAATTGTTGAGTATCACTTTTGGAGTAACCATACTCATAGTTTTGAGTATCACTAGGGCGATGTCGCTTTAAAAAACCTTCAGTATAACCACGATGTGCTAGATGCTCCAAATCGGTATTAAGGCTTGGATTAAATGCTCTATCTGCTACGGCATCATTAATTGCATTACCATATACTTGCGCTGTTCTTGCGCAGTAATAGAATGATTTAGTTCTACCTTCAATTTTTAGCGAGTGAACCCCCATTTTAACTAGTCGTTCAACGTGCTCAACAGCACGCAGATCTTTTGAGTTCATGATATATGTGCCATGCTCATCTTCAAAAGCAGGCATATATTCACCAGGGCGACCTTGTTCTTGCAGTAAAATGACATCATCAATAGGTTTTTGCTCAGGAATAATGATCTCTTTCTCAGGCATATAAACTTCAACAGGTTCAGGTTTTACTGCAATAATGTCGCCGGTTTCTGTTTCTTTAGCTTCATGAGTATCATATTTCCACCGACAAGAATTAGTGCATGTTCCTTGGTTAGGATCTCTTTTGTTGATATAACCAGAGAGTAGGCAGCGACCAGAATAAGCCATGCAAAGTGCACCATGGACAAAGACTTCTAATTCCATTTCGGGACAATGAAAACGAATATCTTCAATTTCATCAAGGGATAGCTCTCTAGACAGTATTACTCGTTCAACGCCTTGTTGTTGCCAAAACTTAACTGTTGCCCAATTGACTGCATTGGCTTGTACTGACAAATGTATTGCCATGTCAGGAAAGTTTTCTCTTACCAACATAATAAGGCCGGGATCCGACATAATCAATGCGTCTGGCTTCATTGCAACAATAGGTGCAATATCTTTAAGGAAAGTTTTAAGTTTTCCGTTGTGAGGAGCGATATTGTTAACTAGATAGAACTTTTTGCCTAGTTGATGAGCTTCATTGATACCAATTTGAATGTTCTCTAAACTAAATTCATTATTTCTAACCCTCAAAGAATAACGAGGCTGGCCAGCATAAACAGCATCTGCGCCGTAGGCAAAAGCATATCGCATATTTTTTAAACTACCGGCAGGAGAGAGAAGTTCAGGTTTTATCATGGGGTACTCAAGTTTATGATGGAATGAAAACGCAAGAAAAAATCAGCGGCGAATTATACTCAATATCATAGACCCGTACTATTTCAATTTAGACCAAGCGTGATCTAGATCAAGGCTTTCTTTTTCTTGAATAGGAAAAGTTAATAACTTATTTGGGCTAAAAGAAAGCTTGTTGGTGCTATTAGCTTGAAAAACATTGATAAAAGGCAATGACCTCACAGAAAAGTATGCTATTTTTGATATTCATCATAAAAAAATAAAGGTGGAATTATGGCAACTGAAAATGCCCTGTATACTATTTTGACTGAAAAAATTAAACAAGATACGCTTGTACTTCCAACTTTACCGGAAGTGGCATTAAAAGTTAGAAGTGCTGCTGATGATCCTGAAATTAATTTGAATCAAATGAGTGATATTATTGCTCAAGATCCTGCATTATCTTTAGGTATGCTCAAAGTTGCTAATAACGCTATCTTGGGTCGTAGCATTAAAGTAGAGACAGTACCCCAAGCTGTAACTCGCATTGGCTTAATTCAAATCAAAAGTATTGCCACTGCAATGGCTATTGAGCAAGTATTTGTTTCTAATAACGATGTTGTAACTATGTATATGAACAAAGCATGGGTTAAAACAATTGATATTGCATCCGTTGCGATTAGTTTGATGAATGTATACTTAAAAGAAAATAAACATACGCCATTGTCTCTCGATACTATTACCTTAGCGGCGTTAATACATAATATTGGTGTTTTACCCATTTTAACTGAAGCTGAAAATCATCCAGATGTTTTTGCTAATCCAACGTTTTTACAACAAGCAATTGTTAAATTGTCAGGAAAGGTAGGCGGAGCAATAACTCGTAATTGGGGCTTCTCTGAAGAATTCACTTTATTAGCTGAAAGTTGGAGTGATTTAACTATTCTACCCACTGAAGTACATTACTTAGATTTTATAAGAGCAGGGGCTATTTATCATAATGTCTTTAAAAATGAGTCGACTAAAGAAGCGTTATTAAAGAACTATACCAAGAAAGGTATTTTACCTGACGTTGATTATATGGATAGTGATGAATTTAAAGAAATGTGTGAAGGTGTTAAGGCTATGTTTATCTAAGCGTTATTAAGCTTTTGTAGAACATATCAAAATATAAATGGCAACATTCAGTTGCCATTTATATTTAATGCTAAGGTGATCGCTTAATCTTTTTCTAAAAGGTCAGTTGTCTTCATAGAAAACTCAGCTAATAGTTCGGTAATAAAGCGATTTAATTCTCCTGCCATTAGTGCAAAATCGGCATCAAGTTTAGCCACTATATCGTCACTATCAATATCATCATTTTGTTCGTGAATAACATCAAAAAACTTTACTCTTTTGATTGCTAAATCATCACATAAAATAAATGATAATGTTTCATCCCACTCTAGTGCTACTTTTACCACGTACTTATCGGCATCTAAATGCGATTTAATCTCTTCACTTAATAGGTCTTGATTCTTTACACGAATAACTGCACCGTCATCACCTAAAGCATTAAACTCGGCTTCCATGCCTAAAGTAAACTTACCACCTAAACTCTTCTCGTTTAGCCAATCAGTCATCGTTTCATCGGCGCAAACGTCAGGTTCCAAACTGCTAACAGGTAAGGTACCAAGTACTTTACGTAATAAAGCTAATAAATCTTCCGCTTTACCACGTGAGCTTGAATTGATAACGATAATATTATTAACTGGGCTTATATAAGCATGAGTATCTGTTATACGAGAGAAAGCACGCGGGAGTAGCTCAAAAGTTATATCTTCTTTGAATTGTTCTTTTTCTTTCTTGGTAGCACCGCGTCCTTGCTCTTGTTCAAGCAAATTAACTTTTTCTTCTACCATATCTTTAATAACAGAAGCAGGGAGCATTTTTTCTTCTTTACGTGCACAAATCAGAAAGTTACCGTTTGCACCGTGAACGCTCGTATCGCCATGTTTTCCCAACGCATTAACCCAACCAAAATGAGAAACTTCAGTAGAGCCTAGTGGAGTAAAAAGGTGTTCTGATAAATGTTTTTCTAAGTCTTGCTCAGACCATTCAAATGGGCGAGTAAAAGCAAAAAAGTAAAGGTTTTTAAACCACATAAGTAAATCCTAGGTTGATATATACCCGTTCCACATCAGGATACAGTGGGAATCTAAAAGACTTCAGGCAAGGCATTCATAGTAAAGAATGGTTATCCCTTCTTAAAATGAATAACGCTGAATAAAGTCTTTTAAAATCCACCCAAGGGGAACACAGAGCAATATCACTTCGTTGTTGCACCAATTTGTAAGGGAGTGCCATGACTTCATTGGTGCGCCTAGCAGTGAAATTTCTCTGTGTTCCTGAACTTGCATCTTGAAGTAGAACGGGTATAAGAGTATTTTGGCGATTATCATACCTGAATTCTAATGTTAAAACAGTAGCTTTTAGCTGTACCTCATATCAGGTAAAGTCATACGATAACTTAAACCACCTTCTGATCCAGAGTAGGCATCAATAGAGCCATTGAGGGTATCAACCACTAAATTTTTTATTATATGTGTGCCTAAGCCTGTGCCACCTTTATCTGCTTGGGTGGTATAAAAAGGGTCAAATAGTTTATCAAATTGTTCTTCATTAATACCAGCGCCATTATCTCGGTATAATATCATTAACCTTTGTTTTTCTATGGTCACGTCTATGTTGATGGTACCTCTGTTAACATTATGAAAACCATGGATAATAGAGTTAATAATTAAATTAATAATTATTTGGGCTATAGCACCGGGATGGGTGTAAATTTCAATATGTGGGTCGCAATTTATTTTGACACAATGATTGGTTTTTTTTAATTTTGGATGAATTGATTGGATTATTTCATCAAGGTATTTTGAAATATTTATTAATCTTACTTTGTCGTTCGTTTGATCAACGGCGACTTGCTTGAAGCTAGTAATTAACTCAGCAGCTCTTTGTAAGTTATTTGATAATAACTTTATACTATGTTGAGCATTACTGATAAAACAATCAATAGTTCGCTTTGATAATTTTTGTGCACTGATATCTTGTTGTAGTTTAATGATAATGTCAGCTAGATAACTGGTTGAAGTGATGCTAATGCCAATAGGTGTATTAATTTCATGGGAAACTTCAGCGCTTAATTGCCCTAAAGACGCCATTTTTTCTGCTTCTAACAATCTGTCTTGAGCTTTACTTAATTCTAATATTGAATTCTTAAGTTCTTTGTTCGTTGTTATTAGTGTGCTTTCTGTTTTGCGACGACGATTATTTTCTGCTTTTAGTTCGTTTTGCTGCTCGAGCATTTCTTTCTGTTGAACTTCCATCCTCAATAAAGTGCTACTCAATGTAGACGTTTTCCTAGCCACCTCTTGTTCAAGCAACAAATTTTGTTCGTCTAATTTATCATTAGCGAAATTAGTTTCTCGTTGGGATAATGAAAGCTTATCTTTAAATTCAACCAGTTCTTCTATTAGATTATTATAAGCATCTTCAAGGATATTGAGCTCGTTTTTTTCGTCGTTCATAATATGAAATTTTGAAGCTTCGGGATCATGTAAATCAAGTTGTTTCATTTGATCGGTAAGTTCTTGTAGAGGCTCGGTTAGTAACTTAGTAAAAGCCAATGAAAATAAGAAAACCAAAAAAGTTGTTTTTACAATAGCATTGCCAATGAGGAAATAAATTCCCACTTCAATACGGCTGAAAATAACATCATTACTTGATAATAAAGTAACAGTACCAACTGTTGTAGTACGCCCTGAAAATTCAAATATTAATGGGAAAGAGTGACCGAAGAGGCCTTCTGCTAAGGAGCTTATACTTTGATGTTCATTAAAAGAATCCTTCGATGCTTGAGAGGGAGTCGATAATATTTCACCCAGTTGTGTAATGACATTATTTGCTTCATCAGTTACGGTTATCCCCTTTATCATGGGGATGGCGATTAAACCTTCTGAAATGTCTACAGCTTGCTGAGTATTAAGTTCCCATACCGCGCGGGTTAAGCTACCACTAATGGTTTTTTGCAGAGTAAGTAGTTCACTATTTATATGACTTTTGGTATTAAAATATTCTGCAATTATCTGAATACCAGTAACACTGATGGTTAAAATAAAATAAACAGAGAGTACTCTTGTTAATAGCGTACGCGATATGCTGGTTCTTTTCATGTCAGTTATCTTGTGGGGGACATAGGAAGTTGTTGTTAATCATAGTAAATAAATTAAAAGTATGTAAAGTAATTAGTGTTGTTGTTTGTGCTTACTTATCGTTAAAGTCTTTTGTTCGAGAAGTGGCTGGTGTTTAAAAATGCAGTTCTGTTTAATCTATTTACTCACCGTTATCTTTTTATTTTAAAACTTGTTTCGCATTTAAAAGCGCCTTTAGATTACAATTTTACAAAGATTAAAAGCCTTTAATCAATTGAAACACTTTTTAAAATAAAAAGATACTATACCTGTCTCTTATACACATCTCCGAGCCCACGAGACCGTACTAGATCTCG
>CAJXRC010000236.1 GCA_913058405.1 uncultured Colwellia sp.
GAGATCTAGTACGGTCTCGTGGGCTCGGAGATGTGTATAAGAGACAGGTATTAACATTGCTGATATGTATACCAAATTTTGATTTAAACGCCCTATCCAAGTAATTATTTAGGATGTGTAACGACACAGTATTGTTTTTTTGATAGTAGAGTACTGTCACAAAGTGGTCATTAGCTTACTAGCGTCGGACAGATCTTTGATTATATTTTTATCGATAAAGCCGTATTAAGATATGGTAAGCGTTTAGAGTCACTCTTAAACGCTTATGTTTTAAAGTGTACTGCTAAAAACTTTCTTCAGAAATTCTTTTCGATAATGAATCTAAATCCTGATAAATAATCTCGTGATTAATACCAAGTTTAGCTAATAAATTTAGAAGCTTAACTTTGCTTTGTTGCTCAATATTAAATTCAATAATACTAAATGTATCAACATGACCATCTAGTTGTTCTTCTATACTCCTTTGATCTGTGCCATGGACAGTAAAACAACCTTTTTGTGAAGAAATTCTTTTAATAAAATTTGTTGCTGTTATAGCTAGCGGTTGTTTGAACACAAAGCTACCGACATCATTAGCATTCAAATTTGGCGGTAAATAAACATCAAGACTCTGTAAGTTACCCTGCGTATCTATTAGTACATTTTTATTTCTTAATATAGAGGGACAATAAAGATGAACATCATTTATAGTTGCCAAATTCATTAAATAAGGATTCAAAACATATACAATAGGATTGTCAGTAGAATCAGGGTGACTAGTCAATGCAAAATAGAGCGCCACTAAAGCAGATTCAGACCAATCAAGTAATCGCGTTGGCAAACCATGGTGTTGCATTAATGAATATTCTTCCCACGGATCTAAGTTTGAATAATTGCTATATGATTTATAAGAAGTTAAAAATGTATGAACTAAGTTACTCTCTTTATTAACAAGGTCTTTATGTATTAGTCCTGGAATAGTTTTAAATTTCTCACTAGCAACCCCTCTAAATAGAGCAGGAAGTATTTCAAGCTTTTTTTCATCAATGTCATAGGTTTCAGTAACAGCGTCTACGAATATACAGCTACTATTTATTCTAATATTGTTAGCTTTTATCTCAAGCTCTTGAAACGTTTTCAAATTATCGTCTGAGATTAATGGGATAAAACGAGCTGGTAGAAAGTTATTCTTAATGCTTGAAGATATTGAATTATCAGGCGAAAATTTAACTTTTCCAATACGATTTTCATCCAGAGTGATACATGATAGAGAATTATCTTTTCTTTTTACGACAGCGTGTGCGGAAAGCTTTAGGAAAATATTTCCTAAACTTGTGATAATCCAACCCAATTGAATTTCACCTTCATTTTTCGAAATGTATTTTTTAACATTTTCAAAACAGTCTAAAGCTTTTGATTCAGAATAATAAACAATATCAATATCCACTAATCTAGGTATTTTTTCTTTTCTCAAAACATTTTCTGGAATACTCTCAGGGTCAAAATATCGCACAAATATCCTTATCGCTTTAACCGCCTCAATAAAGGGCTGATAGTAGTTTGCTAAAATGTGATACGAAGTGGAGCTGAGCAAACTGTTAGCAGCCACACTTAATAGACTTGTTACGTGGCTTTTTGTAAAAACATATTAAATTGTCTTTTTATTACCTCTGGCCACTCATCAATGTTATTGCCAAAAACATCGCAAGCTTCAAGGTATTCTTTTTCAAGTTCAATTTGTTGAGCTTTGGGCTGTAACATTTGCCATTTTCTAGAATAGGACTCACGCTCTTTTATGAAGCGAGTCTCATCAACTCCATTTTTCTCACGTTTAGCTGCTAATCTCAATTTATCATAGACTTTAGAGACATATTGAAAGAAGTGGACTTCTCTTGTTTCTATACACCTTTGAGGCATACCTTTGTGAAATGCGGTTCTAATTGAAGGTATCAGTTCGTTTAAACAAAACTCCTCAACTTCTGTGTATAAGCCTGCCTTTTGAAAGTATGGAATAACTTTAATGTAAGTAGAGTCTGAATATAGTAACTCAGACTTCTTAACTTTCTCTAGCGCTACCTTCATAACATCTATAGCTTCAACAAAGCTTTTATTTTTAGCTTCAATAGTTGCTTGTTTCTGTAATTCACTAATTTCTATATCAACCTTTCCGTGTTGCATCAAATATCCTATAGCCACATAACAGTTTAATATGAGGAAAAACCCCTACTTTCTACAAGATAGAATTAATCGTCAATAATTTATAATAATGCGAGATTACTTTATTATTATGTTTAGAACAATCAGTTAAGAAAAAATCAACTTTACTATTTGTAAAAAGAAGCAATATGCGCTTTTTCTTGTAGAAAGCAAGAATCATAGCTTACTGTATAGGAACACACTAACAACAAAATAAAAGTTCATGAGAAAATATATGGCTAAAAGCTATAGGTTAATGTCGGCTAAGCGCACAATCAAGACACGATCACATTTGCCTTACTGCTGACATTAGCTAATAAGCGCCAATCAAGGCTTCGGATAATATTTTGTATCGATAATGCCTAATACCTAGTATTAACAGTTAGTTAGGTAATGAAATATTGTTTAGGAACATGCTTTGAAACATAAGGTATGAGAGGAGACGTTATCTCTGGAGGTAGAGGTTATATAAACATAGCAGTTAGCTAATTACAAAGGGGGTCAATAAATAAACCATAGCCCCTTTTATCTGCTGAATTTAGGCTCGAGGATTAGTTATAACCTCGAATATAATTACAGGTGACAAAATCGTTTAAACCCGTCTCGTCAGAAGCTTTAGATGGCGCAGCCTTAGCCTTTAACTTCTCATCATCTGTTGATTGTCTGTTATATTGATCTTTTTTAGTTGTCTGCACTTTTTCCTGACGCAATAGATCCTTTTCCATTAGTGCCTCCATTTATCGTTGATTATCTTACCATAGCGTTGAATATATTCAGTTTATTATGCACCATCGAATAAAATATTCGATGGTGCATAGGCTGATTAGAGTGATTAATCAAGCAGTTTTACAATCACAGCAGTACCCATACCGCCGCCGATGCAAAGTGATGCCAGTCCTAACTTGTTACCACGTTTTTTCATTTCATGGATTAACGTAACGATGATTCTATTACCTGAAGCCCCCAAAGGATGTCCTAACGCAATAGCACCACCGTTAACATTGGTGCGTTGTTTTAAGTTATCCAAGTCTTCATCATGCTCAGCACATAACTGCTTCATTACACCTAATGCCTGAGCGGCAAAGGCTTCATTTAGTTCTAGCAATTCGATATCAGAAAATTCAAGGTTGGCTTTAGCCAGTGCCTCTTTGATTGCTGGCACAGGACCTAGTCCCATCACGGTTGGATCGACACCCACTTGAGCATAGCTCACCAACTCCGCAACAGGGTTAAGCTGATGTTGTTCAACAGCTGCCTGCGAGGCAACTAAAATTGCAGCGCCGCCATCATTAACACCCGAAGAATTTCCTGCGGTTACAGTGCCCTCTTTTTTAAATGCTGCTCTCATTTTTGCTAAAGATTCTAGTGAGGCATCTTGGCGGGGATATTCATCTGTCTCGACAACAGTCGTCTTACGGCGCACTGTTACGTCAACGGGCACGATTTCATCACTAAACTTGCCTGCTTCTTTGGCGCTAACGGCGCGACGTTGGCTTTCTAAGGCAAAGGCATCTTGCTCTTCACGACTGACGCCAACTTGTTCGGCAATATTTTCAGCGGTAATGCCCATGTGGTAGTTATTAAAGACATCAGTCAAGCCATCGGTGATCAGCGAATCTGCTAATTCCAGATTACCCATCTTGCTGCCAAAACGAATATCTGACGTTACGATATAAGGGAAACGTGACATGTTTTCACCGCCACAGGCCATGACAAGATCGGCATCACCGGCTTTGATGTGTGACGCTGCATCCATAACCACCTTCATGCCACTGCCACAGATCATGTTAACGGTATAAGCAGGTATTGTCTCGGGCAACCCTGCTGCAATAGCGGCTTGACGACCTGGTCCCATACCCTGCCCGGCAGAAATTACGTTACCCATGATCAATTCATCTAATTGCTCTGGATTGACATTGGCCTCAGCCAAGACTCCTTGAACGGCTGCTGCAGCTAGATTAGCGGCTGGTACCGATTTTAATGACCCACCAAAACTTCCGATTGCGGTACGCTTTGCTGATACTAAATATACTTTATTCATCAATAATTCCTTTATTAAGTCTGTAGGTGTGTGAACTGGGATTAGTGCATGTATTGGCCGCCATTAATATTAAGTGTTTCACCAGTAATATAAGCCGCATGTTCGCTGGCCAAGTAGCTGACTGCTTTGGCAATCTCTTGCGGCATAGCCAGACGGCCCAGTGGAATTTGCGCCTTAATAGAATCGAGAATTTCATCTTTGAGTACATTGACCATAGGCGTTGCCGTGTAACCTGGGGCGATCACGTTGACTGTTACGCCGCTGCGGGCAGATTCTAGTGCCAATGATTTTGAAAAACCTATCATACCGGCTTTGGCAGCGGCATAGTTTGCCTGGCCAAATTGGCCTTTAAGGCCATTGATAGAAGAGATATTGATAATGCGTCCGCTGCCTTGCTCACACATAGGGTAAAAGACAGGCTGGGTAACATTGAACAGGCTATTAAGGTTGGTGTTAATGACATCGTTCCATTTATCAAAAGTCATGCGCTTAAATGCGGAATCTCGAGTAATGCCTGCATTGTTAACCAAGACATCGATAGTGCCATAGTCTTTCATTACCTGCTTTAATGTCTCAACGCAACTTGTTGAATCGGTGACATCTAAAGACAATAGATTTAGTGTGCCCGAGTCAAATGATTCATCTTCAAGCCATTGCTGTGCAGCATCCTCTTTGCCCGGGCGATGAGTGGCCAGTACTTTAAATCCATCTTCTACCAATTGACGACAAATCTCTGTGCCAATTCCACCCATAGCACCAGTAACTAAAGCAATTTTCATATTTTCCATAACGAGCCTCCATAGCTTCTTAAGATAATATATTCTTATCATTAACAGGGTTTAAATTAATTGCCGACATGGCAGTTAGCCCCGATGTTTTATTAAACGTTTATTTAAAGTAGACCCTACAACTTCTAATATCACTTTCTTTCAGACTTGCTATTCTTCTCTCCAAAACCCAGCACGTTTAGTGTGTTTTAAACACAACTTCAGTACGTCTTTCTTACAACCTTTGTATAAGTTAGCAATGGTCTATGACGATAATATGACAGTAAATTTTATTTGATAATTTAACTGCAAAATGGTCAGGCTAGTCAGTTAAAATGGTGTAATGAGCGTATTAAACAACATGTGCTTACTACGCTGACTATCCCACTACTAACAGTATTACAATAATCACACCACAATTTAACTCGCTGTTTTATAACGAATTGTAAATTTACTCTTTATATTTTAATGATGATTATGTGACTATGTGGTGCGTAATATTTAGCCGGTGCACTAATTTAGTACCTGAGAAATTGCTGCCATTTGATGGGAGCACAGTGGTTATGTACCACGTTGTAGGAGAGTTATTTAATCGTTAGTAAAGTGGTTATATACCCGCTCCTAATTTCAGCTGAATCCTGCAGCATATTCAAATGGAACGGGTATAGGAAATATAAAAAAGTTTGAGCGGTTCTTAAAGTATAATCATGGCACTAATACAATAGGTATACCGACAGTATGAGCCAGTTTATTCGCAACACTGCCAAATAAAGTATCAACAACACAAGATCTTCCATGACGGCCAACGAATAACATAACAGCATGTGTTTCTTTAACTTCTTCTTTTAAGATAACTGTGGGATCACCCCACAATAACTCAGTACTGATATCCATTGCTATGCTGTTATATTTTTCTATCAATGGTGTTAATACCTTCGCTCTAACAGTTATTTCTTCCGCTTCTTTATCTAATACTGGTGGAGCCGCACCTTCAATAATAATAGGATGTAAATATGGCCAATCGATTACAGTAACTAGCTTTACTTTAGCATGTGTTTTTTCAGCTAAATGAATTGCTCGATCAGCAGCGCGGTCTCCCCATTGGCTTCCATCAACCCCAACGAGATACAATGATTTACTCATGTTAACTCTCCCAATAATTTATTAAGAATATGATTTATTTAACCCCCTCGTTGTACCCATAATATGGGTAATCACTTCTTTTAAAAGGAATTAATTCATAGTTAGACTGTAAAAAAGTAACTAAGTTGACCAATTCAGTCACTGTCATCACATCGTTATAAACTGTCATTTGAGAAACACCATCAGTTTGAATGCTGTCTAACTCATAGCCATTTGCAAACTTATGAGACGGATTGATAACTGACGTGAGTAAATCAGCATAAGTTTTTACTTCGGTTTTTCCTCCACCAAGGAAGACTGAAAACTTGGGGTTATTGTTTTGATCAGATAGCGGCTCTATTCCCTCTAACGTATGACAGGCTACGCATTGGTATTTTAAAAAGACAAGTTTACCTTCATCAATACTTCCTTCAGGTAAACTAAACCCTTTAGGTGATTCTGGCCCCAAGTCACAACTGAATAAGCCAACAGCAACAAATGCAAATAAACATAAAATTGAATATTTCATATTCCCTCCTAGGTATAAATGTTTAAGGAATACTTAAATTTTAGTTTGCTGTTTGTTTTTTAGACAGTAACTGTTTTTCATTACCTTGAGGTAGATCAATATTTAATTAATTAAGCTAATTACACATAAACACTTAAAATGTATCAAGCAAGCCAGATTGAACAACGTTAAGGCGATATTCCTATTACATCTGAGCCGTTATTGACGCTTTCGGTATTTAGGATCTGTCCAACACTTAGGTAACTCTTCTCCTGAAAGAAAGATCAAATCTACTTTATTAAATTCTTGAGGATCTTGTAATTCTTCACCTACTTGGTAACTTCCTAACACTTTATCGTGAAATAAATTCGTTAAATCACAAAGGTTTTCTACATCTACTATATCGCCGTTATTTCTATTTTTTAAGAACATACCAGACTCCTATATCAAACGTTGTCTCAGTTTTCTCAATTACTATAATGTGTATATATCAGCATCTGAGCGTTTATGCATTTCACCTCGAGCAAGCAAACCATTAATTGCAGTTTGTACTTGCTCAATATTATGAGAGTACCTTTCATTAGCAAGCCACTGATTACAAATACGCTGTGCTGAAGCTGATGCTGTTGGATGAATTGAAAGGTAATTGATAATACCTGTTTGTATTTCACTGTGGATGTCTAACATTTTCATAATCACAACCCTCATTTTATAGTCTTCCTTAAATAAGTTTAGTTTGATTTAGAAAATTTTTCCTACGCTCATTTCCTTTGTTTACATGTTAACCTCTAAGGATTGTAATTAGCTCAAACCAATCTATTCACTAAATAAAAATTATAAAAAAGCCTCAATAAAGAGGCTTCGATAAGAGTTGGAACAAGTGTTGCTAAACGTTATACCAAGTTGATTAAGTTCTTTCCCACTCAGCGAGAATTAAAAGGCTTAGA
>CAJXRC010000237.1 GCA_913058405.1 uncultured Colwellia sp.
ACGAGATCTAGTACGGTCTCGTGGGCTCGGAGATGTGTATAAGAGACAGAAAGTAAACTCTGTTAATGAGATATCCTCACTCGCTTTAAATAATGCGGCAAGACTATTTATTTTGTTCGCTACATCATCAACCTCAGCAAGCACCAAACGCTCTATTTCCACTTTCGATTGTTTAAAAAGTGCTTCTCTATAGTCTTGTTGTTCGTGCTGAGAGGTTTTAAGCAGTAGTAAAATTGCCAACCCGCCTAAAATGGAGGTAAAACTAACAAAAAGTCGTTTAGTTAATTTAAACCGCTCGGCATTGTTAACTAAGAGCAATAGTGGAATAAAAAATACTGCTGCTAACATACTCGTTGACCAAGTATTCATGAAAGTATAGAAAAAAGCGCCTGTTATGACTTGATTATCAAGTATGGCAATAACTAATACCGCACAAGCGGAGACTAAGCTTGGAATGGGGCCAATGCGTAATAAAAATAAAAACAATTGCTTTCTTGAGGTTAACCACTTTTTATAATGGATAAAGTGGAACACCAACTGTTTGGTCCAATAACCTTGTAAAGTAATAGCTAACACCGCAATAGTCATTACCGCTAAATTTGCATCTAGATGAAAATAATGACTTAGGCCCAATGCTAATAATGGACTCATCAGCAATACAGCAATCAGTGGCGTAATTCCCCAAAGAAGCAATAAACCACTAAAAAGAGCAGCACAAGGACCGACAAAGTTTACTAACGATTGAGGGTTGATCAGCCATATCGCGCCAAAAGAAACGGCAAGATATAAAAGAGCAGAAATTAAAATACGCGTTAAATGGAGTTGCATCATAGGTAATTATTTAAACTAGGCAGAGTGAGTCCGTTAATCAATTGATTATTTATCATCTTAATTATCAATTGATACTAGCATTATACCTATGACACTTCAAAATGCAGAACTCAATGGGAATGATAAACGCCTTCGGGCAAGACATTGATTTAAAATAATAGTTATTCAGCAGAGTATGCTCAGGATAATTACTCCGGCCTTATTTAATAAAGTACTTCCTGTAGTATTTGCCTTGTCTTAAATCTTAATCAAGGTAGCCAAATTATTGGAGTCAGCAACATGATACAGAGTATTTATTAAGGCTCCTTCCATAATCAAAAATTCCCACTTAACCATGAGCCTTTAAGAGATATTGAAACCCGAATGTTAAAAACTCATGGTTATATAGTATCCGAATAATTAATCACCAGACAAAATAATATAAAGAATTGCATAATATAATTTGCGCTACGTGCCTTGGTGAGCGAAAATACGCGCAATTTTTATTTTTTCAAGACTATAAGATCTGGAGCTATATATGTCGTCGCGTCAAGAGTTAGCAAATGCTATCCGTGTATTAAGTATGGATGCCGTACAAAAAGCAAAATCAGGGCACCCTGGTGCACCTATGGGTATGGCCGATATCGCAGAGGTATTATGGCGTGATTTCTTAAAGCATAATCCAACTGACCCAAACTGGGCCGACCGCGATCGCTTTATTTTATCAAACGGCCATGGCTCAATGCTTATTTATTCTTTATTGCATTTATCGGGTTATGATTTATCTATTGATGATTTAAAAGAATTTCGTCAATTGCACTCTAAAACTCCTGGTCATCCAGAATATGGTTACACACCAGGCGTTGAAACAACTACGGGACCATTAGGTGCTGGTATTGCCAATGCCGTGGGTATGGCTATTGCTGAAAAAACGTTAGCAGCACAGTTTAACCGTGAAGATCATGCGATTGTTGACCATTTTACTTATTGCTTCTTGGGCGATGGTTGTTTAATGGAAGGCATCTCACATGAGTCTTGTTCACTAGCCGGAACTTTAGGTCTAGGTAAGCTTATCGCTTTTTGGGATGACAATGGCATTTCAATCGATGGTAAAGTTGAGGGTTGGTTCACCGACAATACCCCAGCCCGTTTTGAATCTTACGGCTGGCATGTTATTTGTGTTGATGGCCATGATCCACAGGCAATTACTCACGCTATCGAAGAAGCTAAATCAGTGACTGATAAGCCAAGTATGATTTGTTGTAAAACTATCATTGGTTTTGGCTCACCAAATAAATCAGGTACTCATGACTGTCACGGCGCACCATTAGGTGATGACGAAATTACTGCAACACGTGAGTTTTTAAACTGGTCACATGCACCGTTTGATATTCCTAGTGACATTTACGAGCAATGGGATAGAAAAGAAAAAGGTCAAGCGAGCCAAGTTAGCTGGAATGATAAATTTGCCGCTTACAAAGCAGCACATCCTGGCCTTGCAAGTGAATATGAACGTCGTGTGATTAAAGGTGAATTACCCGCTGAATTTGAAGAAAAAGCAAACGCTTTCATTCAACAGTGTCACGAAAGCAGCGAAAACATTGCTTCACGTAAAGCATCACAAAATGCAATTGAAGCTTTTGGTAGCGTTTTACCTGAAATGTTAGGTGGCTCTGCCGATTTAGCAGGCTCAAACTTAACGTTATGGTCTGGCTCTAAAGGTATTCAAGAAGATGCTGCTGGTAACTACATCTTTTACGGTGTCCGTGAATTTGGTATGAGCAGTATCATGAATGGTATTTCATTACATGGCGGTTTTGTTAACTACGGCGCAACCTTCATGATGTTTATGGAATATGCTCGTAATGCGGTACGTATGTCTGCCTTAATGGGTATTCAAAATATATTTGTTTATACCCATGACTCTATTGGTCAAGGTGAAGATGGTCCGACGCATCAACCTATTGAGCAATTAACTAACTTAAGAACTACGCCAAACTTAACAACATGGCGTCCATGTGATGCAACAGAATCTGCGGTAGCGTGGAAATCGGCGGTACAAAATCAAAAAGCACCAACGGCGTTAATATTTTCACGTCAAGGTTTACCTGCAATGAGCCGTACTCAAACGCAAGTAAGCGATATCGAAAAAGGCGCTTATATTTTAGTTGATTGTGCTGGCACACCTGATGTTATTTTAATGGCAACAGGCTCTGAAGTTGCTTTGGCTGTTAATGCAGCAACAGCATTGACTGAGCAAGGTAAACAAGTACGTGTAGTTTCTATGCCATCAACGAATATTTTTGATAAGCAAAGCAACGAATACAAAGAAGCAATCTTACCACTTAGCGTAACTAAACGTGTCGCTATAGAAGCAGCGCATGTTGACTTCTGGGCTAAATATGTTGGCCTTAGTGGTGCCGTTGTTGGTATGACAACATTTGGTGAGTCAGCTCCAGGTAATGTATTACTTGAGCATTTTGGCTTCACTGTAGATAACGTTGTAAATACTGTAAACGAGCTATAAGTATATGACTTAGGCGAACTACAACGACTAAATATAGCCGTTGTAGTTCGCATTATCTCATAATGAATAACTAGCTTATCGATTAACACCATCCATAAATGCAGTAAAATCATGACAATTAGAATTGCCATTAATGGCTTTGGCCGCATCGGTCGCAGCGTAGTTAGAGCGCTATATGAAAGTGGCAAGACAGATTTATTCACTTTAGTTTCAATCAATGAACTAGCACCGGCTTCGGGCATAGCCCATCTATTAAAGTATGATAGTACTCATGGCCGATTTCCTTTCAGTGTTAGTGAGAAAGAAAATAAATTAATTATCAATGGTGATGAAATAGCATTAACGCACATTGGTAATTTAAATAGCCTACCTTGGCAGCAACAAAATGTTGATATAGTTCTTGATTGTACAGGTAAGTACGGCAATAAAGCTGATGGCTTGAGCCATATTAATCGAGGTGCTAAGAAAGTTTTATTCTCTCATCCTGGCAGCCAAGATATTGATGCAACCATCATTTACGGTATAAATCATCAAACATTAACGTCAGGTGATCGAGTCGTGTCAAATGGCTCTTGTACAACCAATTGTATAGTGCCTGTTATTAAAGTCATCGATGAAGCATTCGGCGTAGAGAGTGGCAGTATCACCACCATACATTCATCAATGCATGATCAACAAGTCATTGATGCTTATCATAAAGATCTACGCCTCTCTCGTGCAGCAAGCCAATCTATCATTCCAGTCGATACTAAACTCGCTGCGGGTATTGAACGAATATTACCAAAATTTAAAGGCCGCTTTGAAGCGATTGCCGTACGTGTACCCACTATCAATGTTACCGCAATGGATTTAAGCCTTACGGTCAATAATGATGTTTGTATCTGCGACATCAATCAAGCAATACAAGCTGCGACAAGTAACCATGATTTATATGGCGTATTAGCGTATACCGAAGAGCCTCTGGTTTCAGTCGATTTTAATCATGACCCTCATTCTTGTATCGTCGATGGTAATCAAACACGTGTCAGCCATAAGCGTTTAATTAAAATGCTGGTTTGGTGTGATAACGAATGGGGCTTTGCCAATCGCATGTTAGATACTGCGATGGCAATGCATCAAGCAGAAAACTAAGCACAATTTATTAAATTTTATAGACTAAAATTTCACATAATTCACCGACAGTGAAAACAGGAGACAACAATGTCGATTATCAAAATGGCTGATCTTACATTAGCCAACCAGCGCGTATTAATTCGTGAAGATTTAAATGTACCTGTGGCCGATGGTAAAATCACCTCAGATGCACGTTTACGCGCCGCATTACCTACACTTAAACTTGCGCTAGAAGCTGGCGCAAAAGTCATGGTTATGTCTCACTTAGGTCGCCCAACTGAAGGCGAACCAGAAGAGAAGTTTTCACTTAAACCGGTAACCGATTATTTAAGTGCAGCATTAAACTACCCTGTACGCTTAGTCACTGACTACCTAGACGGTGTTGAAGTTGCTGCTGGCGAATTAGTGGTATTTGAAAACATCCGCTTTAATGTGGGTGAAAAGAAAAATGATGACACGCTAGCTAAAAAGTTAGCTGCTTTATGTGATGTATTCGTTATGGATGCCTTTGGTACTGCTCATCGTGCCCAAGCCAGTACACATGGTGTAGCGAAATTTGCCGCAACTGCTTGTGCTGGTCCATTACTTTCTGGCGAGTTAGAAGCATTAGGTAAAGCTTTAGATAACCCTGCAAGACCACTTGTGGCAATTGTTGGCGGTTCTAAAGTATCAACTAAATTAACTGTGCTTGATTCTTTAGCAGGCATTGTTGATCAACTTGTTGTTGGCGGTGGTATTGCCAATACCTTTATTGCAGCAGATGGTCATAACGTCGGAAAATCATTATATGAAGCTGATTTAGTTGAAGAGGCAACTCGCTTAACTAAGCAAGCGAAAGCAAACAACGGTGATATCCCAGTACCTAGTGATGTTGTTGTTGCCACTGAGTTTTCAGCCTCTGCAACTGCAACCTTAAAATCGGTCAATGAAGTCACTGCTGACGAAATGATTTTTGACATTGGTCCTGAGACAGCAAAAGCGTTAACTGAAATTATCGCTAACGCTGGCACCATAGTTTGGAATGGCCCTGTTGGCGTATTTGAATTTGATCAATTCGGTGAAGGCACTAAGGTAATTGCACAAGCGATTGCTGATAGCCCAGCCTTTTCAATTGCTGGTGGCGGTGATACGTTAGCCGCTGTTGATAAATATGATATAGCCGATAAAATATCTTACATCTCAACAGGTGGTGGTGCATTCTTGGAGTTCTTAGAAGGCAAGAAATTACCGGCAGTTGAAATATTAGAGCAACGCGCTAAATAATATTGCTTACGCCCATTAGTCGCTAACCATTAGCTGCTATTGAAACTAAATAAAAAACGAGTCTCTTTTTAAGGTACTCGTTTTTTAATGCCTAAAGTAACAATATTATAAGAAAAAGAAAGTAAAACGAAATACAAAACTGACAAGCTGCATCAAAACGAAACAAAACGAAATAAAGTCGAAATACAAACGAAACATCTTGCAATGCAATTATAGTAAACTTACAATTACAATCTCGAAAAAGTCACTAATATGGATTGTTACACAAGTGTATTTTGTAATATTCGTACAAAATTCAGCTTTTCCATCTATTAGTGTTTAAAAAACAACTTTAATCAAATTATCCTGTCAGCTAAAGGTGCTATTTGCTATAATTTTGTTATCTGAATAAAAACTTTCAACCTTAGCAACAAAAACTTATCTAGGAGTAAGTAAATGGCTTTAATTTCAATGCGCCAAATGCTCGATCATGCGGCAGAGTTTGAATACGGTATTCCAGCATTTAATGTAAATAACTTAGAGCAAGTACGTGCAATCATGCTTGCCGCTAGTGATACTGATAGCCCTGTCATTATGCAAGCATCTGCAGGTGCCAGAAAATACGCCGGCGCACCTTTTTTACGCCATTTGATTTTAGCGGCGATTGAAGAGTTTCCACATATTCCAGTGGTTATGCATCAAGACCACGGGACTTCTCCTACGATTTGTCAACGTTCAATCCAATTAGGTTTTTCATCAGTAATGATGGATGGCTCATTAATGGATGACGGCAAAACTCCAAGTAGTTATGAATACAATGTTGATGTAACACGTCGCACTGTTGAAATGGCACACGCTTGTGGTGTTTCTGTTGAAGGCGAATTAGGCTGTTTAGGCTCGCTTGAAACAGGTATGGCTGGTGAAGAAGACGGCGTTGGTGCTGAAGGTGTTTTAACAAAAGAGCAAATGTTAACAGACCCTGAAGAAGCAGCTGACTTTGTAAATAAAACCCAAGTAGATGCACTGGCTATTGCCTGTGGTACTTCTCACGGTGCTTACAAGTTTACGCGTCCACCTACAGGCGATATTTTAGCGATTGATCGTATTAAAGCAATTCATCAACGTATCCCACACACTCACTTAGTAATGCACGGCTCTTCATCGGTACCACAAGATTGGTTAGCTGTTATTAATGAATTTGGTGGAAAAATTCCTGAAACTTACGGCGTACCGGTTGAGCAAATTCAACACGGCATTAAAAATGGCGTACGTAAAATTAATATCGATACTGACTTACGTCTTGCAGCTACAGGCTCTATTCGTCGTTTCTTAGCAGAAAACCCAAGTGAATTTGATCCTCGTAAATTTTTACAAGTATCAACTAATGCTATGTACGACATTTGTAAAGCGCGTTATGAAGCATTTAACACTGTAGGTAATGCTAGCAAAATCAAGCCGATAAGCCTTGATAATATGTTTGACCGTTACCAAAGTGGTGAGCTTAAAGCCATCATCAAGTAACAACACCAATACAAAGTAGTTACAATAACTATTGATTAAAAGGGCTTAGGCCCTTTTTTTATGCTCGAAAAAAATAAGGTACTTAGGTATAATCGCTTAATATAATCACGTTTCATTTCTATTAAGTAATTTTTTCAAGATGTTTTCTCGTTTTATTCTAGTACCCATTTTTTCAATCTATTGTGCGTTACCTACGCTGTCTTATGCTCAAGAGCAAAAAGCAGGGACAAATTCGGCTAATGCTTCAGACATATTATTTAGTCTTGAAAAAGCTGATGAGTCCCAACAACC
>CAJXRC010000238.1 GCA_913058405.1 uncultured Colwellia sp.
TCCTCTTCGTCGGCAGCGTCAGATGTGTATAAGAGACAGATATAGCATTAATCGGGTTCATCGCAAAATCCATAACGATTTTGAAAATAAACACTAGCGCTACATTAATAAGTAATGATTCCATACTTTCGTCAAGGCCAAGAAGCGCAGGAGTATTAAACATTAAATATGCTAGACTAGACGAAATTAGTCCTAAAGCTGCGAACAGTAACAACGAGACGGTTAAGAATCTATTGGCCGATGTTTTATCGTCATTTTCAAGGTGTAGGGTGACAAACCTTTGAACCGCTGCGGGAAAGCCGAGTTCAATAATATTGAAAAATGCTAAAACTGACAGTATCAATAGCCAAAGTCCATAACCGTCGCTACCAATACTTTGGATAATACTCGGAGTCAGTATTAACATGGCGGCCACGGTGACGACTTTTTCAAAAAATGAAAAGAAGCCAGAAGAAAGAAGACGTTTTTTACTCAATGTAGTCAGTACCTATCGATTGAAATACAGTTCGGTGTGAATTAGCTTCTGGTCTTGCGGTATAGTTCACGCAGTCGTTTAGCATTTTCAATTGTCATTTTTAGCTCTTCCGGCAGCTTTTTCTTGCCCATCAAGGTCTTTTTAACATCAAATTTTGATTCTATGACTTTGGGTCTGCTATATAGGCCATCCCAGCAGTCTATCAGTGCGCCGATATCCAAAGCAATACCACCTTGCCTTTGTATTTCGGCACAATAACTTTTTCCAATTAAACCTGCTGCAACTAGATAGGGCATTCCAGGATATTTTACGTTTATCTCACTTTTTATTCTATTGAAGTGAACTGGGTAATGTGGAATGAGAGTTCCTATTTGCCTAGCTGTTTTATCGGGGGTGATGTGTTCAATAACGTTGATGTTTAATGCTTTTCTGAGTTTGTCAGGAATATTTACACGAGCAGTAATCACTCCAATCTCACCTGCTCGTTCAAGCAAATTGGTCAGAGCTCCTGAAAGAAAATAGTCAAAAGGGATCCACTGTGTACATAACTTCTGCCGAGAATAAGCATTATTTTTAATAGCTTTATAAAGTTTGGCAATACGCCTAGCATCGGAATAGCAAATATTTAACTCGGTTGCGCGCAGCGTAAAGGCTTGTTTAAACGCCGCTAAGAAAATCTGTTCATCGTTTTGTTTAAGTAAACCTTCATCAAACGAGACGTCCAATACATCATCTCTAATACCAATTATATTCGTGTTATCGATGGTTTTTTCCAAGTTACTTTTCAATATGGAAAGCTGTTCGATGGTCGCTTTTTTGCCCACGTGTTCTGACAAATATTCAATATCTTCGAGTGAGCACTGCTCATCAAAGTCTAATAAAGCACCTTCACCATCACCGAGACGAATAAAGCTGAAAGGTTGCTTGCTTTCGAAAGCTTCGTTAACCGCAAATTCAAAGTCATAGTAAGGAACTTGAACCAAAGAGTTGTATGCTGTCATTGTTTTATTTCTAATAAAGATTGGATATGTTGCGCTGTGTTCGCCCAAGTAAGGTGAGAAATGGAAGCGCGTATAGCATCGCTCTGCCATTCGGTATTCTTTGCCTTCAAGATGGCTTCCTTAACCCCTTCACCGCTGAGGGCGTTAATGAAGACTCCGTTCGTCTTTTCTTGCACAACCTCTGGTATTCCTCCCACCTTGGTAACAATCACAGGTGTTCCAGTTGATAGAGACTCCATAACGACATTCGGGACACCTTCTCGATAGCTTGGCAGAATTAAAGCGTCTGAATCATGTATGAAATTCATTAAGCTATCGTGGGGTATAGGACCGACTAGGTTTACGCTGTCGGCAACACCTAACTGGCTTATTCTTTCTTCAAGATCCTTCATCTGTGCGCCGGCGCCCAATAAGTTCAAATTTATGGTGCAGTTCTGTTTTTTCAATAATGCGATGGCGTCAATCAATTCAAAAATGCCTTTTGTCTTTATGACTGAACCTATAAATACGAGTTTAATTTCAGCTGATGTGAAGACGGGAGAGGATCTTAAGGTAAATGACTCGAAATCGACGCCATTGTAGACGACTTCTGCATTTACTCGCGATGTATGGCTGTGAATGGCGGTGACCAAAGCCTGGCTTTTAGCCGTTACAAAGGTGGCTTTTTTAAACGCCCATTTCATCTGACGTTTATGAAGCGGTTTCGTCATTAACGCATTAATGTCGCTCCCTAAACTCTCAATGATAAGTTTATTACCTACCAAGCCTTTAAAGAAAGCCGCACAAACACCTTCGGCATAAGCCCAACTTGCTATCACTCGATTAGCACTTAATATCCAAAGTAATGGCTTAACAGAGATAACTATTGAGATTCCAAGAAAGAGGGGGTGTAGCGAGGTCATCACCTTTGGAACGTAAAAAAAGGGGAATAAGCATGTGTTTTTATCAGTGCGATATCCATTAACCAATACTTGCTTTAACCATATAAACCAAGGTACAGGAATGAGTTTTTTTATGTCGTAATGCTCGCTTAGATGTTTAGTTTCTTCCAGGTTGTAAGTTGCTCTTGTCTCTTGCCAAGGGAGAGGGTGCAAATTGGTGAAGAAAAGTAGAGGTTTCTTCTTGCTCATGAGTAGTAGCTCTCATATAGCATAGATACACTGTCAATCGAGTAGTTATTTGTGATAAAACGATAAGCTTTTTCGCCCATTTCCTTCAGTTCTTTTCGTTCACCATTTAAATTGTTCAAATGTTTAAGCCAGGTGTTCATATCATTCCTGTCATAAATATATCCATTCTCTCCACTATTAATAACAGCACCAATATCACCTACATCGGTAGATAACGCGGGTATCCCTCTAGCCATCGCCTCGAGTAAGGACATGGGGAGACCTTCTGTAGTGGAGTTAATTAGCAATAAGTCCTTATCTTCGTAAATTGATTTTTCGTCCAAGACTGCGCCATGGAATGTCACAAATGGCGACATTGCCAACCTCTCTGTAAGTGTGGTTAGCTTTTCAAGCTCTGGACCATTTCCGTAGACATGTAAGTGGCTAAATTCGTGTACTTTTTTGGCAGCAAAGTTCACGATAAGTTGTTCAATGTTTTTTAATGGCACTAGGCGAGAAACAGTACAAAGATTAAGTTTTTCACCGTGTCCTACCCTATGAGGGGCTTCTGCCACTTCTACACCATTTTTAACAACCTCGACAATGCTTGAGTGCCAGCCGTAGCGTTGAAAAATCCCAGCCTTTATAGGCTCAGAAACCGCAAATATTTTATCTAGATATATAGATGCAATTTTGTGAGAACCACGTAAAAAGCTTATTGGGGGCTCGACCTCTCCATGAATAGTGTAAATAACATTTTTAAAGAGTAGTAAAGGAAAAATAGGGGCGAATGCTTTAATAACAGCTGGTGAATGTATATGTATTGATGAGTATTTTAATAAAACGATTATCAGTTTGAATAGACGTAGGATGATATTTCCATTCACATTGACCACATCAACGTTTTCAGTTTCGATACTTTGCTGGAATGCATCATTTTTGTTTCCAAATGATAATACTGAAACGTCCAGCCCTTTATCTTTTTGTCTCGACACTAAATTTTTCACGCATTTTTCAGCACCGCCAACTTGCAGACTACTTACGCAATGGATAATTCTCATTTTTAAAATTTCCTGGCATAACCGAACATCTGCATCAAATCGGCTTCGCTCATTCCAGGTGCAATTGGGAAACGATGTAAATCATAAGGTGAAGAAGAGGGGAGTTGATTTATGCCTGATTGAAAATTAAAAGCCAGTTCATAGCCATTATTTTTAAGGCCGTCGACAACATTATCGTCATACGTAGAGCGGTTTCCTACGGGGTATGAAAACGCTGAAATTTTGCATTGCAAATTAGATTCTAAAAGCGCTTTTGAATGACTAAGTTCGTAAAATAGCTCATCAGTGGTCAGCTTGGTAAGAATATCATGGTTGTGGGAGTGGGCACCTAATTCCATACCATTATCAATGAGTGCTTGTAAGTGACTCCAGTCCATAAACTCTGCCGCAGGGTACAGACCTGAATGGTTAAGATATGCTTCTAATTCCTTGATTTGTTCTTGTGCGGTGCGTTTACAGTGCTTAATAGATGCCAACACAGCACGGATAAAGTGATCACCATCGTGCTGGTTAATGACCTTTTCAGACCATCCCGAGAGTTTGATTGCTTTTGGGTCATACGTTTTAAGTAAATAGGCTACTTTGTCCCACCAAGGAACAACGGTATTTCCTATTAACCCTGTTGCTATGAAAAAGCTAGCAGTGACATTAAGGCTTTTGAGTATTGGGAGTGCATTGCTGTAATTATCTATATAACCATCGTCAAACGTTATACACATCACTCTTTCATTGATTTTTTCGTTAGTACGAAGGTATTCGCTAAGTGCGCTCAAACTAATTATTCGAAAGTGTTTTTTAAAAAATGTGAGATGCTGCTCTAATTCCTTCGTGGAACAAGAATAAACACAAGGGTCGAATTGCGTATCTGCACTATCTCCAATCCGATGGAAATTAACACTGTATAAGCCATTTGGTCTGGATGACCAAAAATACTTGTCCAGCCCTAACAAGTTTCCGAATTTCTTCTTAATACGAGACATCGTCAAACTTAAAGCCGCTTAAATGATGGGGAGGGTAAAATATAATCTCTATAAGCATTGGGGTTACCCTCTTCGCCTGCTTCTGCAGCTTTGATTATATTGTACATTTCTCGAGCCGAAACATAATGAAGTAAGTGATTTTCGCCATCGTTGTATTTCTCATTAAGGTGGCGATGCATTGCTTCAACAGGCTTTCCTAACAGCGTATCCATATCCCCATCTTGCGCACCGTGAGTATGAATTTTTATAAATACCCACTCAGGCTTGCCTTTAACATGTATGCCTTCGTCAACCCACAAATCGACACGGTTTGGCGTAGGGGGGAAGGTATGTCTGACGTCAGAATTTTCAATTTGCGGGAAAATTCCTTTTTTTCTAACCTTCCAATTCAGTCCTAAAATGCCTTGGATAAGAAGTAGGTCGCCCCACGCTTTTCCGCCTTTTTCAATTGGTTTGCCGGTTTCGTACGATTTCGGCTTATCAGGGTCATCTTTTGCGTAATAAATAGTATTAAGCATGGCAGGCTGAGATGTATCGGGAGACGGAAAAGTAAAATCCGCGTAGCAACCTGTTTCATTCAGTACAATTAGCTCATCATTGACACCACACCAATGACCTTCAGGGTGTGAGTTGTCCAGTACCCAGTTACCATGGATGAATGCGTAAGTGGGTTTTCCTGTTTCGGGATCAATGCTCAACGCATTGTGCTCTTCGTGTAGGCATTGAGCAAAACCGGAAAGGGTTTTCCTTAAATTGTCACTGGTATCATTCTCATGATGTAGATGGATTTCAATCTCGCCAAAGCCTTTGGCACAAAGGTCTGAGATTTTATCTAGATGTTCTTTTCTATATTCTTCTTCTGGGTAAAAAAAACTATGCTTGGGATGGCAACCATCTGAATCAGTAAATTTCGATGCCATCAAAGGATAATCAGTCATCCAACGGTCTACACGTTTTCTTTCTAATTCAATATTATCTTTGTTAAGCCATTGAGGCTCATAATGGTCAACGAAGCAAAACATAACATGCTTCGTTCCTGAAGGCTCTGGCGATGATGTAAATTGACTCTTGGTATAGTTCCATAGCCAACTTTGCATTTTCTTCTTTTTAATAATGAAAATAAAGGCTGCTATGAAGAGTGTGAGTATAATTATTGCAACAACTGCAATCATCGAGATGTCCTTTGCCAAGTAGCAGATAAATTGCTTGTTAAATATCTAATGTAGCCGCGAAAAAGCGAAATATTCATCGATACAAAAAACGTTATTAATGAGACTAAGCCACTAACAATAGGTATGTTTTTTAAAAGCTTAAGGCTTCCAAGTAGCCATAAGCAATAGAATGCAACCTGCGCGCTAAAAACGTAAGTGTAAATCGAATGGCTATGCCAAAGCAAAGCGAAATTCGTAGATAAAGAGATGATCATAAAATGCGGTACAAACCAACGCATGACTTTATGACTTATATAAGAAAACCATCGCCATTTATATTTAGGGTTGAGTAACCAAGTAAGTCTGGCAAAAGCTTGGTAATTGCCTGCGCCAATACGTATACGACGATTAGCTTCTTCTCGCATGCTTGGCGCTATCTCTTCTATCGCTTTTGCTTCTGGCGTGTAAACCACGGATTGGTTTTGGCGTGCGACATTCATTACAATACAAAAGTCATCGATAATCGTGTTACTTGGCAGTGGAACATAAAATTTAGTTTTGATGGCATAGATACCGCCATTCGCTCCTAATAGAGCATCTAATCTTGATTCATGGAATTTCAATACTTGTTCATACTTCCAATAAAGGTTGTCTTTATTGTCTCCAGAATGCGCATCAACGAGTACCAATTCTCCGCACACCGCCCCAACATTTTTCTGGTTGATAGACATAACAAGTTGAGTTACCGCGTCTTTTTCAAAGACGGTATTAGCATCTGAAAAAACAGTTACTTCTGAAGTAACACGTTCCATCAAGTCATTTAATACATTAATTTTGCCTCTATTCTCTTCGAAGCAAAAAGTACTCAGCCTTGGGTCGTCAAAAGATGACAATATGGCATTGGTATTGTCTGTGCTTCCGTCAGATGCAACAAATATATTGAGTTTTTCTGCTGGGTAATCCATTGAGAGTAAGTTTTCTACTCGTTCTTTTATACAAGACTCTTCGTTGAATGCAGAGATAACAATGGTGACTGAAGAGCTGTCAGAAATGTCAATACGACGTTCTTTTTTAATCAGCGTGTACTGTGTGTCTCTAACACATTGAACCAAGGCGCTGACCAAAATTAAAATCAAAGGATAGATAACATAGCTATAGATAATAGCTAACGAGACAACCCAGAATAAAATTTCAATATACTTCATTTATGCTTACTTTGATTTCGCGGGAATGCCAAGTGCAGTCTTGTTAGACTCTACGTCTTTTACTACTACTGCATTAGCGCCTACTTTTACATTATTACCCACAGTGATTGGACCAAAAACTTTAGCGCCAGCACCAATAAATATATGGCTGCCTAGGGTGGGAGACTTTCCTTTTTCATCACCCATTACAACACCGCTTTCTAAGGTGATATTGATACCCCCTTTTACTTTAGAGTTTATGACTACGCCGATAGGATGCATAATGACAAAACCTTCGCCGAAATCCGCATTTACACCGATAACACAGCCATTATAAACCCTATTTACGTGTTGAATTATCAACGCGATAGGAGCCAAAATTTTCGTCTTTGCGCACCTTGCAGCCAAGCGGAAAAGGATATTAGCACTAGTTCCATCAGTAAGACACGTCCTAAATCTGTCTCTTATACACATCTCCGAGCCCACGAGACCGTACTAGATCTCGT
>CAJXRC010000239.1 GCA_913058405.1 uncultured Colwellia sp.
AAGAAGGCGCTCGTGAAGATGATGTTACATTAGCAGGTTTATTAAAGCCTCTAGGTTACATGACCGCCCAGTTTGGTAAAAATCATTTTGGCGATCAAGACAGTCATTTACCTACAAACCATGGTTTTGACGAATTTTATGGCAACCTGTATCACTTAAATGCCGAAGAAGAGCCTGAACATGAAGACTATAACCGATTCATGACTGCGGAAATGAAGAAGCGTTTTAGCCCTCGCGGCGTTATTCATTCATTTGCTGATGGACGTATTGAAGACTCAGGTCCATTAACCAAAAAGCGTATGGAAACAGCCGACGAAGAGTTTTTAGCAGCCACCATAAAGTTTATGGAAAAAGCGCACAAAGCTAAAAAGCCATTTTTTGCATGGTTTAATGCAACTCGAATGCATATTTGGACACATTTAAAAGATGATGTTAAAGGTATCTCTAAACGTGGCGGCCTATATGGCGACGGCTTGGTAGAGCATGATCGTCACGTAGGACAATTACTCGATAAGCTCGATGAGCTAGGCATCAGTGGCAATACAATCGTTATTTACACAACGGATAATGGCGCAGAAAAGTTTTCTTGGCCTGATGGGGGCACAGTGCGCTTCCGTGGCGAAAAAAATACCACTTGGGAAGGTGGCTTTAGAGCACCTGCCATGGTTCGTTGGCCAAATAAAATAAAATCAGGTCAGATAGTTAACGAACTAACCGCTCATAATGACTGGTTACCAACGGTTATGGCTGCGGTAGGTAATACAAATATTAAAGAACAGTTAAAGAAAGGGGCAATATTTAACGGTCGTCAATATAAAATTCATTTAGACGGTTACAACATATTGCCACAACTAATTGAAGGTAAAAATACTACTGCTGACGATAATACAAACTGGCCTCGTAAAAACTTTATTTATGCAACCGATGGCGGCAAAGTTGCTGCAATTAGAATGGGCGACTGGAAATTATTATTCTTAGAGCAAAAATGTAAGGGTTGGGAAGTATGGGCTTGTCCTTTAGTGGCACGCCGTCTACCTTTAATTTTAAATTTACGCCAAGATCCATATGAAGAAGCACCAATAAATGCGGGAGGCTATGATAGATGGTCGGTAGATCACTTATTTACTGTTGCTCCTGCGGCAACAGAAGTAATAAAATTCTTACAAACATTTAAAGAATTCCCGCCATCACAAGCACCAGCCGACTTTACCTTTTCAACGGTTGTTGAAAAAATGAAAATTTGGGAAAACGTGACATATAAATAAAAATCACAAAAAAAAAAGCAAGAGTTAATACAGCTCTTGCTTTTTCGTTCTACACTAAAATAAAAGCTTAGTTATGTAATTCATTAAAAACCATGTATTTATACACACTTTTGGCATTACAAATAAACTAATAACACCATTACCAATAAAGAATAAATATGGCCGAAAACATATTAGCTCAAATTAAAGCGCTTCAGTCAGAAGTAAACCAGTCAATTTTAGGGCAAGAAAAGCTCGTTAATGCCTTAATAATTGCATTGCTGACCAACGGCAACGTACTGCTTGAAGGATTACCTGGTACCGCTAAAACCCGCTCTATTCGCACCTTGGCTAAAGTGCTTGAAGCTAAGTTGGGGCGTATTCAATTTACGCCCGACTTGTTACCATCAGACGTTACAGGCACAGAAATGTTCCAAGATATCGATGGTAAAACTGATCTCTCCTTTAAAGAAGGGCCTATATTCAATCAATTAGTTCTAGCCGACGAAATCAATAGAGCTCCTGCAAAAGTACAAGCGGCATTGCTTGAAGCAATGGAAGAAAGACAAGTTACTGTGATGGGGAAAAGCTATCAATTACCTGATCTATTTATGGTATTGGCCACACAGAATCCAATAGAGCAAGAAGGTACCTACCCTCTTCCTGAAGCACAAATCGATCGTTTCGCGCTAAAAATTCAAATCGACTACCCTGATGATGAACAAGAATTATCAATAATTCGTTTAGTGCGCTCAGAAGAAGGTAACAAACAACAAGCGCCTATCAAAATACAACAAAGTGTTGTTTTTGATGCTCGTCAACAAGTATTAAACATACACATGAGTGAAGCGGTAGAAAAGTACATTGTCGCAATAGTGATGGCGACTCGTAAACCAGAACGCTACCCAAATAGCAATTTAAAAAACTGGATAGCAGTTGGCGCTAGTCCTCGCGCTAGTATCATTTTAGACAGGTGTTCACGAGCACAAGCATTCTTAAATGAAAAAGACTATGTAGATCCCGATGATGTTAGACAAGTAGTTTGTGACGTCCTCAGACATCGAATAAACCTAAGTTATGAAGCGCAAGCTGACGGAATAACTTCTGACGATGTTATTAACGAAATAATTAAGCAAGTCGCTGTCGTATAAACCAAGCCAATGAAAACAGTTAAAGCAATTGATGAACGCATACAAATAACGCTAAAACAACTTATGCGTTTAAAACACGACGCTCATGGCTTTAGCTTTTTATCTAATCAACCATTAAAAAGTAAATTAATGGGTCGTAAACGCTCTACCATTAGGGGAAGAGGTTTGGACTTCTCCGAGTTAAGAGATTATCGCCCAGGAGACGATATAAGAAATGTTGACTGGCGTGTCACTAATCGTATGGGCAAGCCCTATGTGCGCCTTTATTGTGAAGAAAAAGACCGACCTGTCATGATCATTGTCGATCAACGTTCAAATATGCACTTTGGCAGCCAATGGAAAATGAAGTCAGTTTTAGCAGCTGAACTTAGTGCGTTAATTGCATGGAAGGCATTAGATGAAGGTGATCGTGTTGGCTTTATTATATTGTCAGATCAACGTTACATTGAATGTGAACCAACTAGAAGTCATACAAAGTTTCAACAGTATTTAGCATTAATAGTTAAGTTTAATCAAATAATAAACAGTAACAGTGCCCAAACCAACAAGCCCATTTCAATGGCTGGCTTACTCAAAAAAGCTGAAAAGTTTATTACTCACGATTACTTGCTAATAGTTATTTCAGATTTTATTGACCCGCAGGCATCAATAATACCGAGCCTTGCAAAACTAACTCAGCACAACGACATTATCGCCTGTTACGTTTATGACCAACTAGAGCATGATATTCGCCCGCTAGAAAACCTAGTGTTAGGAGATGGCGAATACCAATTACAACTGTCAGCTAATAAAAAAGGTCTAACAGAAAAGTTTAATCACTATACCGAACAGAAGTTGTCTAACATGCAAACAACGTTTGCTAAACACAATATTCCATTATTGTCTTTTTCAACAGAATTTAACGTTGCTGGACAAGTTCGTAAACACCTAGGGGCAGCTTAATGTTAGATGCCTCATCAACAATCAATCAAAGTTTTGGCAATTTAGCATTGACCAACTTTAATGAGGCTCCAATGCCAGAAACCTTACCAATTTTACCTTTTGCCCCAGGGTGGAGCTACCTTGCAATAATATTTATTACTTGGTTAATAATCTTTATTATTCAAAAATTAATTTATCAAATTAATAACCACTATCGAAAAAGTGCACTATTGGCTTTAGCTGAACTAGCAAACTCTTCGTTAACCGAACAAGCGCGACTATATCAACTAGCAGAGCTAATAAAAGGAACTGCTCTTTATATTTTCCCTCGTGAAATTATTGCGCGACAAACAGGAAAAGATTGGTTTAATTTTTTAAATACTCATAATAAAAAACAAGTATTTGATAGTAATGCCCACCAACTATTAGGTGATAACCTATACCAAGTACCAAAAGAAGCGTGCACAGAGAAACAGTGGCACTCATTAATAGAACAAACCAAACTTTGGATCCAGCAGCATCCTTACGAAGGAGTGAATCCCGTCATAAAACCTTTTAGCTTATTAAACTTAGTTAAGAGCAAGTAACCTAATGCTTGAATTTGTATTCCCTTGGCTATTTCTTCTTCTACCGTTACCTCTGTTGCTACGCTTTCTTCCAGAATACCTACAACAAAATCAAATGGTTAAAGTACCATTTTTCAATAAGCTCATCGAAATATCAGGTGATAAAGCCAAGCTAGGGGCAAAAACACAACAGCCAAGCCGGTTACAAAAGTCTGTTTTGATCATTTCTTGGTTGCTTTTTGTATTAGCTGCTGCAAAACCTCAATGGTTGCAAGATCCAATAGTACAAACAAAATCAGCAAGAGATCTAATGGTTGCTGTTGATGCTTCAGGGTCAATGGCAACAACTGACTTTAAAGTGGCAAGTGATAATACAGTTGACCGACTAACCATGGTTAAGTCAGTGCTAAAATCTCTTGCTATGGAGCGTAAAAACGATCGTTTAGGTTTAATTGTATTTGGCTCTGCAGCCTACCTTCAAATGCCTTTTAGTGAAGACCATGCAACTTGGTTAACTTTACTCAATGAAACTGAAATTGCAATGGCGGGCCAAAGTACGGTAATTGGTGACGCCATAGGTATTGCAATTAAGCACTTTGAAGAAAGTGAAACAAAAAACCGAGTACTTATTTTACTGACCGATGGTAATGATGCAGGCAGCAAAGTACCACCAATAGACGCTGCAAAAATAGCTGCTAGCTACGGCGTTAAAATATATACAATTGCGCTTGGCGACCCAGCAACGATTGGCGAGCGAAAACTCGATAGTAAAACCTTAAAGCGCATCGCTGAGCTAACTGGTGGAAATTTTTATCATGCGATGGACACCAGCCAACTTAGTCAAGCTTACCTAAATATTGCCCAACTTGAACCGCAAACATATGACTCTATATCATTTCGCCCTAAACAAAGTATGCATCATATCCCTTTGATTACCTTAGTTATTATGAATTTATGTATGGTAGTGTATATACGTTCAAGAATAAAAGTTAAGGTGCCCTATGATCAGTGACCTGGCTTACTCGCAACTACTACAAAACTTTCACTTTTTAAGGCCATGGTGGGCATTGTTGATCCCGATACTCTGGTTATTGTTATCGAACAAAAACTCGAAGAAAAATGAAGACCAGCAAGCTAAAAAGGTTTTTGCTCAGCACATTTATCAAGAACTAACAGCAGAAGCTGGAAGTATCAGAAAAATATCTCCCTCAATTGTTGCATGGGTTGTAATGCTGCTAATTACCGTGATTTTAATGGGCCCAAGTTGGCAACGCCAGCCTTCTCCTTTTCTACAAGACAGCTCTGCTCTATTCATATTGCTTGATACCAGTAACTCCATGAATAGTGTTGACATTCAGCCTTCTAGACTTGAGCGAGCTAAACAAAAAGTATCAGATCTTCTCGCTGAACGCCCTGAAGGTTATACCAGCTTAATTGTCTATTCAGGCAGTGCTCACTCAATATTACCGTTAACAAACGATCACAATATATTAAGAAACTACTTGTCAGCTGTTACAACCAAAATAATGCCTCAGCAAGGAAAGTCTGTAGCTAATGCGTTAACTTTAATAAAACAAGCAACCATCAGCGACGATACACCCGTTACCGTTTTACTTATAACCGATGACATCACCGAACAAAGCCAACAGGCATTAACACGCTTTTCTGAACAACACCGCTATCAAATGTTAATTTACGGCATCGGCTCTACGAATGAAGAGCTTAGCGCAAAAGGTTTAACGCTTCCTTCATTAAACAATCAAAAGCTTAGTCGCATTTCAGATGAAATAGACGGTTTTTATCTGTCGGCAACAATTAATAAACAAGACATTCACCAACTAGTCAGTAGAATCAAAAGCTTTTATAACCCAATAAATGACAAACATATCCCTTGGGTTGATAGCGGTTATTGGCTTGTTTTTCCCGCAATGTTACTTTATTTACTGTGGTTTAGACGAGGCTGGACGATTCGCTGGTCAAGTTTTATTGTTGTACTTTGCTTATCACTACCAAGTACTCAAGGCCAAGCTGCTGAAAACAGCTTTGCTAATTTTTGGTTAACTCCTAACCAACAAGGACAACTATATTTTTATTTGAAAGATTATAAAACCGCTGCTGAGCGATTCGAAAATACGATGTGGAAGGCCACCTCTTATTACCTAAACGAAGACTTTGACCTCGCAATAGAATACTTTTCAAGAATAGATAGCAATGATGCCAAATTACGTTTAGCAAACGCCTACGCTCATGCAGAAAAATACTATGCTGCTGAGTCTATTTATCAATCGTTACTTGCCGTTTTCCCTAATAACCAAGCAATCATTGAAAACTTAGCGGCTGTGCAAAAAATAATTAAAGCTCGAGAGTCGTTATCTGAACATCAAAAACAAGAGCAAAATGAACGTTCAGATGATGAAACAAGTGATCAATTTAAACAGGCAAAAGGTAAACAAATAAAAACGAATCAACGTAAGCAAGAAGTTCAGCAATACAGTGCAGAACAAATACTAAAGAATGAGCAACTTGCCAAAATGTGGATGGAAAATCTACAAAAAAATCCGAGTAAATTTTTAGCAAACAAACTGCAAATACAAGTGAATAAGCAAAAACTATTAGGGAGTAGCAATGAGTAAAGCTAAATTACTTGCTCTTTTTTTGCTACTGCTACCTTATTCATTAGCACATGCAGCAACAACTATTGACGATTTAATCAGACAAAATGAGCTACAAGTATCTATTGAAGTTGTAAACGATAGACCTGTGATAGTTGGTCAAGAAGTAACGATAAAACTGCGAATTGCAACATCCACTTGGTTTAAAGGGTCGGTAACATTCACTTTGCCAGAAATTGATAACGCCATTGTTATCCAGCGCAGTAATTTTGGCCTAAATAGTAGCGAACACCTCAATGGTAAACGGTGGACGGTGCATGAAAAAGAGTTTTCGATATTTCCGCAACAAGCAACTAACTATATGGTTCCTGAATTTGAAGTTAGCATGAAAATTCATGTTATTGGTCAAGGTGATATTGAAGGAATCATACTAACTAACCCTATAGTCTTCAGCGCCTTAGTACCAAAGCAATTGCAAAATAGTCTTGATGAAAACAGCCAATGGTGGGCAGCTAATCACTTGGCTATTAAACAAGCTTGGGATAAAGATTTAACACAGTTATTGCCTGGTGATGCTGTCACTCGCACTATCACCATTGAAGCAGACGGCTTACTTGCCATGATGCTACCTGAAATAAACCACAATACCATTCATGGTTTACCTCATTACTTATCGACACCAGAGCTTATCGACAACAACAACCGAGGCAACAAGCTTGCAACGCGCATTCAAAAGTTCACTTATATCGTTGAGCAGCAAGGAAAAGTGGTTATTCCAAAAATCAAACTTGCTTGGTGGGACAATAACGCTCAAACCCTTAAACATGCACAACTTGATTCACAACCAATAGCCATCGGCTCACTTACTGTTGGGCAACAGTTTGACGTGGTCAAGCAAATTCACACAACCCAGTTAAGCAGCTTTTCCTAAGTTAGC
>CAJXRC010000240.1 GCA_913058405.1 uncultured Colwellia sp.
TTACATTTGTTTTTAAGGGAATAACCCTTAACAAAAAAATGTGCCTTGATTATGATTCACTCAGATTTCCTGAAACGAGCATCTACAAGTGGAGCGGGTATATATACTTAAATTAGGCGAACTTAATTAGGCAAGAATGATGCAAACCCAAGTAATGTTTTATCTACTTAAGGATGATGTAACAGACGAGAAAGAAGAAGATACTCGTTCTGCGATTTATCATGCCTGTTTGCAAGCCAGTCATTTTTATCGTCAAAATCAGCGTGTCTATATTTATGCGCAAGACCAGCAACATGCTGAACAAATTGATGAGATGCTTTGGGCATTTGATAGCGACAGTTTTGTACCTCACAACCTCGTTGGTGAAGGCCCAAAACAAGGCGCTATGGTAGAAATAGGTTATCAAGTCCCTCAAGGGCGTCGTCCTGTGCTTATTAATCTAAACAGTGAGGTGCCTAATTTTGCCAATCAATTTCAATTTATCGTTGATTTTGTGCCCAGTGATGAAACACTGAAACAACAAGCGAGAGAACGCTTTAAAACTTGCCGTCAATGGGGTTTTCAAGTTGATAACCAAGCGGTGACTGTGGCAGAAGAAACAAGTGAATAGCGCCTTCTTTTTAATGTAGGGCTAGCACAGAAACAAACAAGAAAATGAAGAAGAATACAAAAAAACTAATTCAATAACGTTGTATATTGCTTTGCTGCACTTTTACTTTGTTGAGTCTCTACTAGTGAAGTGTACGAATGACTTCACTGATAAAAAGTACTGAAGAACGGTGTTACAACAAACAACGAACGACTATTAAACCTATTACCGGATAAAATGATGGAAAAAACCTTTAACCCTACCGACATTGAACAGTCCCTTTATACCAGCTGGGAAGAGCAAGGTTACTTTAGCCCAACAGGTGAAGGTGACAGTTATAGCATTGCGATCCCACCACCAAATGTTACTGGTAGCTTACATATGGGTCATGCTTTTCAGCAAACCATCATGGATACGCTTATTCGTTACCAACGCATGCAAGGTAAAAATACCTTATGGCAAACGGGCTGTGATCATGCAGGTATAGCCACCCAAATGGTAGTTGAACGTAAAATAGCTGCTGAAGAAGATAAAACCCGCCATGACTATGGCCGTGAAGGTTTTATCGACAAGATTTGGGAATGGAAAGAAGAGTCTGGCGGTACTATAGGCAAACAAATGCGTCGCTTAGGTAACTCAATCGATTGGACTCGTGAACGCTTCACTATGGATGACGGAATGTCTGAGGCAGTACAAGAAGTCTTTGTACGCTTATTTGAAGATGATTTAATTTACCGTGGTAAACGCTTAGTTAACTGGGATCCCAAATTCCATACCGCTATTTCTGACTTAGAAGTAGAGAACAAAGACAAAAAAGGCCACATGTGGCATCTTCGCTACCCGCTAGCCGATGGTGCAAAAACAGCTGAAGGTCTTGATTATTTAGTGGTAGCAACCACTCGTCCAGAGACCATGTTAGGTGATACTGGCGTTGCGGTTAACCCTGAAGATCCACGTTATAAAGATTTAATTGGTAAAAAAGTATTATTACCTTTAGTAAATCGTTTAATTCCAATTGTTGGTGATGATCATGCCGATATGGAAAAAGGCACGGGTTGTGTAAAAATCACTCCTGGGCATGACTTCAACGATAACGAAGTGGGTAAGCGTCATGCATTGCCACAAATTAATATCTTAGATAAAGATGCCGCGATTTTAGCAAGCGCTGAAGTTTATGATACTAAAGGTGAAGTCTGTGATGCTTACGATACTGAATTACCAAGCGAATTCTCAGGTATGGATCGTTTTGTAGCCCGTAAAGCTATTGTTGCTAAGTTTGACGAACTCGGTTTATTGGTTGAAGTGAAAGACCATGATTTAGTTGCACCATACGGTGATAGATCTGGCGTAATCATTGAGCCACTACTCACTGACCAATGGTATGTACGTGTTGAAAAATTAGCAGGCCCTGCAGTTGATGCAGTTAAAGATGGTCAAATTGAATTTGTACCTAAGCAATATGAAAACATGTATTTTTCTTGGATGAATAATATTCAAGATTGGTGTATCTCTCGTCAACTTTGGTGGGGACATAGAATCCCAGCTTGGTATGACGAAAGCGGTAAAGTGTATGTTGGCCGTACTGAAGAAGAAGTTCGCGCAAACAATGATATTGTTGCTGATATGAAGTTAAGACAAGATGATGATGTGCTTGATACTTGGTTCTCATCTGCGTTATGGACTTTCTCAACACTAGGTTGGCCAAAAGATACTGAAGATTTAAAAACCTTCCACCCTACTGATGTATTAGTAACAGGGTTTGATATTATTTTCTTCTGGGTTGCACGTATGATCATGATGACCATGCACTTCAACAAAGATGAAAATGGTAAAGCACAAATACCATTTAAAAAGATTTACATGACAGGTCTTATTCGCGATGAAAATGGCGATAAGATGAGTAAATCAAAAGGAAATGTTGTTGATCCATTAGACATGATTGATGGTATTTCACTTGAAGACCTGTTGCAAAAACGTACTGGTAATATGATGCAACCAAAGCTTGCCAAGAAAATTGAAAAGCTTACCAGAAAAGAATACCCGGAAGGTATTGAAGCACATGGTACTGATGCACTGCGCTTTACTCTAACATCTGTTGCTACAACAGGTCGCGATATTAGCTGGGACATGAAACGTCTTGAAGGTTACCGTAACTTTACCAATAAGTTATGGAATGCTAGCCGTTATGTGATGATGAATACTGAAGAATTTGATTGCGGAAAGGATGGTGGAGACATAGAGCTATCACTTGCTGATCGATGGGTAATCGGTCAATTCGAACAAACCGTTAAAACAGTTCATGAAGCCTTTGATACTTATCGTTTCGATCTTGCTTCACAAGCCTTGTATGAATTTACTTGGAACCAGTTCTGTGATTGGTACTTAGAGCTAACTAAGCCTGTATTGTTTAAAGGTAATGAAGCTCAGCAACGTGGTACTCGTCATACCTTAGTGAACATATTAGAAAAATTATTACGTTTAATGCACCCAATTATGCCATTTATTACTGAAACTATTTGGCAGCGAGTTCAGCCATTAAGTGATTTCAGTAAAAATGGTGATTCAATTATGGTGCAAGCATTCCCTCAGTTTGATGAGAGCAAATGTGATCAACAAGCCATTGACGATTTAGAGTGGGTTAAACAGTTCATCATCGCTATTCGTAACATTCGTGGTGAAATGGATATCTCACCAAGTAAAGAGTTACCGGTATTGCTTAAAAACGTTAATGATAACGATCAGCGTCGCTTAGATGAAAACGAGCAGTTTTTAAGCTCGCTAGCAAAACTAGAAAGCATTACGGTATTGGCTGACGATGAACAAGGTCCAGCCTCGGCTTCTGCGGTAGTCGGTGACTTATCAGTACTAATTCCAATGGCTGGCTTAATAGATAAAGCAGCTGAACTAGCCCGTTTAGATAAGGCTATTGAAAAGCTTGAAAAAGAAGCTGGCAGAGTTCGCGGTAAATTAGGTAATGAAAACTTTGTTAGTAAAGCGCCAGCAGCTGTTATTGAAAAAGAACAAGCAAAATTGGCCGACGCTGAATCTACACTTGCTAAAATACTTGAACAAAAAGTACAAATAGCCGCACTTTGATCTAAAGAGTTAAGCTAAAAAATAAAAATGACGGCTACCTTGAAAAGCCGTCATTTCTTATTTTCTCCCAGTTATTCCTCTCTCACACCTCATTTTTTGCAGTATTAACAGTGGCTTTGATAGCTACTCTCATATACACAAAGAAAAAGTGAACTAATCTGATTTTTTATAAAGCAAATTAAAAACAACTATGGTAGACTACTTTCGCGTTGAGTTCTTGCGTTGCAGATGAAGGTTTATACTGACTTTTGTTGTAGGTTTTCTATCTGATGCACATAGTGTACTGATATACTTGAATATTCTACACAGCCAGATTTAAGCAATGCAAACTATTGTTTGAAACAGTGATTGTGTCGAATATGGTTTGTTTCCTTCCTCTTCCTGTACTTTTTGGTAGAGGGCACTTACTCGGGTGAAAACGGTTTCTACCTATTTTGGGATAGAGCCACAATATTATTTTATGATTACAGGAAAATGTTAGTATGTCTGATACAGTTACTGGTAAAGTTAAATTTTTCAACGAAACTAAAGGTTTCGGTTTTATAGAGCAAGAAAATGGTCCTGACGTGTTTGTTCACTTCAGTGCTATCTCTGGAGACGGTTTCCGTACTCTAGCTGACGGTCAAGCAGTTACTTTTACTGTTAAACAAGGTCAAAAAGGCCCTGAAGCAGAAAACGTACTAGCTGTATAAGTTTAACTTATAAGCTAATCTACAAAAACGAAGCATGAGTTTAACTCTTCCTTCGTTTTTTTGTGTCTGCAATTTAAGAAAATAAAAACATACTCATATCAAAAGCCTCACTCAATAACTGCAATTTACTATCAACTACACCCTATCAGCTAAACTTGTAACGACCTTTCCTCAGTAATTCAATTACCCAAATAAAACCAGTTAAACAAAAGATTAATGTTAATAAAGCAAAGAAGATTATTTGACCATTATTAAATCCTCCAACAGATCCTTGTCCTAGAAATGGGTAATCCATAAAGTGCAGCATAAAGAAAAGATCAACAAAACGTTTGTCATCATTACTGTGCCCAATCAAACGACCTGAACTGGCGTCGATGTAAACACTGGTATTTAGTTGGTCAGAGAAATTTACCTGCCATGCTATATTCCTCTCTTTGAGCATATCGGTAATGGGTGGTTTAATTTTTACTACACCACTTATATCTCCTTGGCCCTTATAACTCGCGCGAGCCAATTCACTAGCAACACTATCATCAATAATAAGCTCATCACCAACGTAAGCATCTATTAGGCTGTAGTCACTTTTAAAGTGACTGTATAAGCCTTCTTCATGGGTTAATAAATAGTAAGGTTTTCCTAATCGCTGTATCAAGGCAATCTCAGTTACCGGTTTACTAAAATTTTTCATTATGCGGTCAAGATTGACTAAACGTTTATGCTCAATTTTTTGGAAGATAATCGCTTCCTTATTTTGATTGCCACGCGCTTTATCATGATCCATTAAATTAAAAAATAATCCCGTACCCAGCCAAATGAATAACTGAATAAAAACGACAAGCGATAACCATTTATGGAGTTTTTTGATCGTTGAAAGCTTTATAAGTGATAACTTAGGGATATTACGCTTTTTCATCTACAACCTCTTTATTCAACTTACTGTCAAAGTTGCGGTTTCTTTTACTCTGCTGAGGCATAAGACGATTATAAGTTAGCACTAAGCCAAATATGCTAGCAATAAAGGCTAGAACAGTGAAAAACAGCAATAACTTATTGTCCGCTTCTTCGTCGATATAATCCATCACATGAAAAGCAAACATCCAATCAAATACTCGCCAATAACTATGACGCTTAGTTACAAGTTGTCCTGAATTAGCACTTATATAAAAGCTAGGAGTCGCAAAATCATCAAAATCAATTCGCCATACGGGTAAATGACGGTCACTTAACTCTCTTGGTGGGTTAACCGTAATCAACTGGGCCTGAGTTACCAGTGCTTTAGTATTTGTATACTTATTTTGGGCTATCGATATCGCTAATGTTTCATCAATAGGCGATAGTTTACGACCATCAAAAGCCGAAAGTAAAACTTTCTGCTTGCCATCATTAAAACGGTATACTGGTTGATTTAGTAACATACCTAACTCAACATCTTTGGCTTCGCTATGATCAGACAATAGTTGCTGAAAAGAATACTTAACGTCTTCAGAATCAATTATTTGTTTCTCAGTTTTTACTAATGAATCGCCATGAATATAGTGAATATCCATCACTACCATGTAAGCGCCTGTTATGGACCAAACTAACAGCTGCGCACCAACAAATAACATCAACCATTTATGGTATTTTCTACTCTTCCTATGTAACGACACTACCAGTATTCCTTTAAATTTCTGTTAACGCTTGTATTAACATAGCTTCAATTTGAGCAATAATTGCTTGGTTAGTGGTAACATCAAAACCGCTGATACGAGGCGTATGAATATGGCCCGTAGGTATTGTTGAACCTAACTTATTCCGCAAGGCAATGCTACGATAAGAGATCTCATTCGATAAATAACCGCCACCGCCACCTTGTACTGCAATTTTATCAGCTAACTCAGCCAAACTGTTGGCGGTAATATTTTTTGCTGTACCTGCTTCAAGAATAGTTACCCCGCGGTTATCATTAATTTTGTAAGGTCCTTTAGCTTTCATCATTGCTTGATAAGGCAAGCTAAAGAGTACAAATTCGTCACCTACAAACGCCGCTTCTCCCAAACTAGGTACTATAGGGTTATTTTTATTAGCGCCAGTATACACATTGACGTTATCTGGTGCTGTTGCGCTACGTCTTAACCCTGGAAAATGCTCTAAGTCAAAATCACTTCGCCCCATTGAGATTGTTGCAATCAAATCAACACTATTTAAGGCATAAAAAGGGGCTAACAAACTTTCAACTTCACCTTGGTCAAAATCAGCATAACGTACTGGTACCATGGCGGTGTTAATTTCGGCGGTAATGACTTTCCCATCTTTCTCATATTTGATAACAACGCCATCAAGTAATAACGCAGCTAAACCAGAAGGATTAGATTGCTTAATGTTTCTATCAAGTAAAAAGGGGTCAAAGCCTGTTAGCAGAATACGTTTATCTGTATCTTGCTGGTAAATTAGATCATCACGACCACGAGATGTATTTTCGAAAGTCTCCACTAAAGCAGTCAATTCAGTTTGAGAATATTTACTTGGGGAAGATTTAACAAATGAAATGATAGCTAACCTTGTCCAATATAAGGGTCTATCATCAACAACCTGGCCATTCTTCGCTTGTTCTTTACTGTATTGCCATAACTGGTTACCCAGCAGTGATAATGATTGCTGCGCTAAAATGAAAGTGCTGTTTTGCGCCCAGCGACTTTTAAAAGCAGACCAATCAAAATGTGCATTTACTCCCGGCATTGCTTCTTGAGCTTTAACTACACGCAGCTCTTCAATGGTTAACTCAACCTTATGGTCACTAGCAGAATGACCATCGACTGAGGCAAGTGCTACAGCCGATAGGTTAGCTACGAATAGCGATATTAAAAATGTGGTAGTAAATTTCATGTATTCCTCTTTATCAATGGAAAATCTGTGATGATTTAAATGGCCCAATTATCTACTAAATATGCAATGTAATGAATATGCCAACACCTGTCTCTTATACACATCTCCGAGCCCACGAGACCGTACTAGATCTCG
>CAJXRC010000241.1 GCA_913058405.1 uncultured Colwellia sp.
AGATCTAGTACGGTCTCGTGGGCTCGGAGATGTGTATAAGAGACAGCCATTCATCAATGGCACAATAGATAGCATTTTAGCACTAGTACCCAACTCTAGAATTGGGAACAAATCAGTTAAATAATCACGTAGTACATTACCAGTAACTGAAATTGCATCTTCACCTTTAGCAACACGTGCAAGCGTATATTCACAAGCTTTAACAGGTTCAAGGATTTGAATGTCTAGTCCAGTAGTATCATGATCAGCTAAATAAGTATTAACTTTTTTGATCATTTCTGCATCATGACCACGATTTTCATCTAACCAGAATACCGTTGGCGTACTTGTAGCTTTAGCACGAGTTACCGCTAATTTAACCCAATCTTGAATAGGTGCGTCTTTAACCTGACACATTCTGAAAATATCGCCTTGAGCAACATTTTGTTCAATCAAGGTATCACCGTTATCATTTACTACACGAACAACACCTGTTCCTGACATAGTAAACGTTTTATCGTGTGAACCATATTCTTCCGCTTTTTGTGCCATTAAACCAACATTAGGTACAGTACCCATTGTTGTTGGGTTGAAAGCGCCGTTTTCGCGACAGAAATCTACTACAGCAGAGAAAACACCAGCATAGTTACGATCTGGGATCATAAACTTAGTATCTTTTTGACCTCCATCCGGTCCCCACATCATACCAGAGGCACGAAGAGCGGCTGGCATTGAAGCATCAATAATGACATCACTTGGTACGTGTAAGTTAGTAATACCTTTGTCAGAATCAACCATTGCCATTTCAGGACGCGTTGCATAAACAGCTTGTAAATCTGCTTCGATTTCTGCTTTTTGGCTTGCAGGTAAACGCGCTATTTTCGCGTAAACATCACCAATACCATTATCAGCATCAACACCTAATTGCTCAAAGGTAGCAGCATGTTTAGCAAATACATCTTTATAATAAACTTTAACTGCGTGGCCAAACATAATTGGATCTGACACTTTCATCATGGTTGCTTTTAAATGCAATGAAAGTAAAACATCTTCTTCTTTAGCTTTATTAATCTCAGTTTCATAGAACTCGATTAATGCTGACTTGCTCATTACAGAAGCATCAATGATTTCTTTATCAAGTAATGGTAATTTTGATTTTAATAATGTCACGTCACCATTTTGTGCAACAAACTCAATATTTATATTGGTTGCGCCATCAATAGTTACTGACTTTTCACTGCCATAAAAATCGCCTGAATCCATGTGAGCAACATGAGATTTTGACTCAGGAGACCAAGCGCCCATTGAATGTGGGTTATTACGTGCGTATTGCTTAACAGAACCTGGTGCACGACGATCTGAGTTACCTTCACGTAATACCGGGTTAACTGCTGAGCCTAATACTTTAGCGTAAGTCAATTTAATTGACTCTTCCGCTTCATTTTGTGGTTCAGCCGGGTAAGGAGGTAAGTCAAAACCTTTTGCGCGTAATTCTTTAATAGCCAACTCTAACTGTGGAATAGACGCTGAAATATTTGGCAATTTGATGATATTAGCTTCTGGAGTTTTAGCTAATTTACCTAACTCAGATAATGCATCTTCAACGCGCTGTTCTTCAGTTAAGTACTTTGGAAAATTCGCTAATATACGAGCAGCTAAAGAAATGTCACGTGTTTCAACGTTAATACCTGAAGAAGCTGTATAAGCTTGAATAATTGGTAATAAAGAATACGTCGCTAAGGCAGGCGCTTCATCGGTAATAGTATAAATGATTTTTGAGTTATCGGTGCTCATTGAGATTCCTACTTTAATTAGCCAAAAGCTCCAGTGTTAACATAAATATCTATTAGAAATTTATGCATATTCACCCAAGCTAAGATTTATTTTTTGCGCGCACATAGTATAGTAATTCAAAGAGTATTAATATAGCCACGCGAGAAGGCATCACATATTTTACAGGAAAACTAGTCTACAAATGAACCAAAGCAATGGCTATACAAGACATAAGGTTAGAAACCCTAAAAAGGTACGACCACTTAACGAAAAGCAAATAATAGTGCTTTTTAACAAACCTTTTGACGTGCTATGTCAATTTACTGATGAAAACAATCGTAGAACATTAAAAGATTTTATCGACGTTCCTGGTGTCTATGCCGCAGGAAGATTAGACAGAGATAGCGAAGGTTTATTACTCCTGACTAATGATGGTCAATTACAACATCAGATTGCCAACCCCGTTAAAAAAACAGAGAAAACTTACTGGGTGCAAGTTGAAGGTGCACCTTTAGAGGAAGATTTAGTCAAATTACGTCGAGGTGTTGAATTAAAAGACGGCATGACTAAACCAGCAAAAGTTACCGTTATGCTTGAACCCAACGTGTGGCCACGTAATCCTCCAATAAGAGAGCGTGCTAGTATCCCAACCACTTGGTTAGAGATTACTATAACTGAAGGTCGTAATAGACAAGTTAGACGTATGACAGCAAATATAGGCTACCCTACTCTTCGACTCATTCGATATCGTATAGGTAGTTGGACGTTAGACAATATTGATAATGGGACATATAAAATTGAGCAGTAAAAGCAATCTCACAGTTGATAATGACTTTTCGGATGATAGTAACCATGGTTCAAGTCAATTTAAGCCCAATACAACCGTTGCCGCTGTTATTCACCACAAGGGTAAATTCTTGTTTGTTGAAGAAAGAGAAAAGAATCGAGTAGTGTTCAACCAGCCTGCCGGACACTTAGAGGAAAACGAAAGCCTTATTGCAGCGATACAAAGGGAAGTACTAGAAGAAACAGGCTTAACATTAGTCCCGGACTTCCTGTGTGGTATCTATTATTTTCATAGACCCGACCTTAAACTCTATTTTTTACGTTTTTGTTTTGTCATCGAATTAAAACAGCTCTTACAAGGCCAGCCACAAGATGATGAAATAATAAATACTCATTGGTTTACCCTAGAACAAATAAAAGCAAAAAGCGCTCAATTACGCAGCCCTATGGTATTAGAATGCGTTGAAGACTACTTAGCGGGCAATAAAATTCCGTTATCACAGTTAAAATCTAATCTTTAATATATACCCATGTTACTTCAGAATGCATGATTCAGCCGGAATTAGAAACGCCTTTAGGTAAGGCATTAATTGAAGAGAATAGTTATTCTATTGTCGAAATCAATAACGTAGCATAAAGCGTTTCTAAACTAGCCCTGCGGGGATGCCAGAGAAAATCATGTTCGTCGTTGCCGCTCTTTTTAAGGGAATAACCCTTAATAAAAAGAGCCGCCTTGAACATGAATCACTCTGGCATCCTGAAATACGCATTTTGATGTATCATGGGTATATATCCTGCACGTTGTGCATGATATAATTTTTCGCCTCTTATTTCAGTACACTACTTTTAGTTATAGTTAGTACGCTTTTTTATAAATCTATTGGTCAAAACACATGTTAACAGCCTCAAACACTAAAACCCCAGAGCAAACCAAAGTTATTGTTGGTATGTCTGGTGGTGTCGATTCTTCTGTCTCTGCTTATTTGCTTAAAGAGCAAGGTTATCAGGTAGAAGGTTTGTTTATGAAAAATTGGGAAGAAGACGATACTGATGAGTATTGTGCTGCAGCCCAAGATTTAGATGATGCACAGGCCATTTGTGACAAACTAGAAATAAAATTACATACTATCAACTTTGCTACTGAGTATTGGGATAATGTTTTTGAGTACTTTCTTGCTGAGTATAAAGCTGGACGTACCCCTAATCCTGATATCATGTGTAATAAAGAAATAAAATTTAAAGCCTTTTTAGAGTTTGCCTGTGAAGACTTAGGCGCAGACTACATTGCCACTGGGCATTACGTACAACGTGAGTTACGTGATAATTCGTGGAAAATGATACGCGGGCTTGATAATAATAAAGACCAAAGTTACTTTCTATATACCCTAAATGAAGATCAGTTAGCACATACTTTATTTCCAGTTGGACATATTGAAAAACCAGAAGTACGTGCTATTGCAGAAAAAGCTGGATTAGTCACCCACAACAAAAAAGATAGTACTGGCATTTGTTTTATCGGTGAACGTAAATTTAAAGACTTTTTAGGTCAATATTTGCCTGCTCAGCCTGGCATTATTGAATCAGCCGAAGGTGTTGCTGTTGGCCACCATGATGGGCTTATGTATCATACTTTAGGACAACGCAAGGGTTTACGTATTGGCGGCTTAGCTAATGCTGGTGAAGAGCCTTGGTATGTTGTTGAAAAAGATTTACTGCGTAATGTTCTTATTGTTGGACAAGGGCATAACCACCCTCGCCTATTTTCTAAAGGTCTCATTGCTAACCAATTGCATTGGGTAGATAGAAAAGCACTCACTACGAGCATTCAATGCACAGTGAAAACTCGTTACCGACAAGAAGATGTTGCCTGTACTGTCACACCTATAGCGGGCTCTGCAACAGAAGAATATCAAATTGATTTTGCTGAACAACAAAGTTCAGTAACACCAGGACAATCCGTTGTATTTTATCAAGATGATGTATGTTTAGGCGGCGGTATCATTGATACTCTTATTCGCTAACATGTAAGCATTACCTTAAAACATGCTCATCTAAGACAAGATAAACTAAAAACTAGAGAAAACATGAAAGATCAAACAATTACCTTTGCCGCTATTTGTCAAATAGCTTATCAAGTACAGCAAGTATCACGTACAGGTCAAATCACTGAAGAAGAATTTGGTGTTTTATTGCAAAGTATCGTTGAGACATCACCAGTAAATACCTTAGCGGTTTATGGTGGTGATATAGTGAATATTAAAAAAGGTCTTGAAATATTAATAGACCATTTAGGCAATGATAATGGTTCAAGTAGTTCAAAAAAGCAAAAAGACCCCGAACTAACTCGTTATATCATTAGCTTAATCAATTTAGAAAGACGCCTTACTAAGCAACCTAAACAGCTCAACGCTCTTGGTGAACGTATAAATTCAACAGAGAGACAACTTGAACATTACGCATTAACCAGTGATACATTAACGGCAAGCTTCGCTAGTATTTATAGCGATATTATCAGCCCACTTGGTCATAAGATTCAAGTCACTGGCGAGCCAAGTATTTTAAAGCAAAGCGTCAATCAATATAAAATTAGAGCCTTACTTTTAGCAGGTATACGTGCGGCTGTATTGTGGCGACAAGTGGGTGGTAAAAGACGTCATATCTTGTTAAATCGTAAGAAAATAGTCAATACCGCTAAAGAATTGCTTAGAACTATTCGATAAATTTACACACTATTTCACTCTTAAATTAAGCATATTAGTTAAAGAGAATATTAATATAACCTAGGAAACATTATGGAACTTTCAGCATTAAGTGCAATATCACCAGTAGATGGTCGTTATGGTAGCAAGGTAAAATCATTACGCCCTATTTTTAGTGAATTTGGCCTAATTAAATACCGTGTTACTGTTGAAGTACGTTGGTTACAAAAACTTGCCGCTACTAGCGAAATTGCAGAAGTTCCTGCATTTTCTGCACAAGCAAATGATGTATTAAATAGCATAGTTGCTAACTTTAGTGAAGAAGATGCTTTAACGATCAAAAAAATCGAAGCTACCACTAACCATGATGTGAAAGCAGTTGAATATTTCTTGAAAGAGAAAATTGCTGATAACGCTGAATTAAACGCTGTGACTGAATTCATTCACTTTGCTTGTACTTCAGAAGATATTAACAACTTATCGCACGCATTAATGTTAACTGATTGTCGTGAAACCGTATTATTACCTGAAATAGATAATATTTTATCGGCAATGAAAGCGTTAGCGATTGAATACAAAACAATTCCAATGATGTGTCGTACTCATGGCCAGCCAGCTTCACCTAGCACATTAGGCAAAGAAATGGCTAACGTCTATGTACGTTTACAACGTCAGCGTGAGCAAATTGCAAACGTTGAAATGTTAGGTAAAATTAACGGTGCTGTTGGTAACTACAATGCTCACCTTAGCGCTTATCCTGAAGTTGACTGGCATGAATACGCTAATGAATTTGTTACTTCATTAGGTTTATCATTCAACGCATTTACTACTCAAATTGAACCGCATGATTACATTGCTGAGTTATTTGATGCCATTGCACGTTTTAATACCATTTTAATCGATTTTGATCGTGATATTTGGGGTTATATCGCTATGGGCCATTTCAAGCAGAAGACTATTGCTGGTGAAATCGGTTCATCTACTATGCCTCATAAAGTTAACCCTATTGATTTTGAAAATTCAGAAGGTAACTTAGGTATTGCAAACGCATTATTCACGCATTTATCACAGAAATTGCCTATCTCTCGCTGGCAGCGTGACTTAACTGACTCAACAGTACTACGTAACTTAGGTGTTGGTTTTGCTCATACAATGATTGCTTACGGTGCTACATTAAAAGGCATTAGTAAATTAGAAGTAAATGAAGCTAACTTAGCAGCTGAATTAGACAGTAATTGGGAAGTATTAGCAGAGCCGGTACAAACAGTTATGCGTCGTTACGGTATTGAAAAGCCTTATGAGAAACTAAAAGAATTAACGCGTGGTAAACGTGTTAATGGCAACTCTATGCGTGAATTCATCATGACACTTGAATTACCTGATCATGCTAAAGCCCAGTTATGTGAAATGACTCCTGCGAGCTATATTGGCCGCGCAGTTGCTTTCATTGATGAACTAAAATAATTTTTTCTATTATTTAATGACAATAAAAAAGAAGGCTATGCCTTCTTTTTTTATACCTGTTTTCTGAGTTATTAGATAAAAAATGTATGGCATATCCGGCTATGGAATAGAGACAACATAAACCATACACTTCATCACTTAAACTAACTTACAGTGATTTAACTCGCTTGCCATAATGACTCATCATTAAACAATTTATATAGACCATCTGCACGGCTAATTAGCAATTGAGCAAATTTATTTTGTTCTTCATTTTTAGCTTGTAATAAGTTTTCTGCTTGCATTTGCCATTTTAACGAAAAATGTCTTAATGCTTCACGAGCATTAGGCGCTACATCAATACTGCCATGATCACTTGGTAAATCACCACACAAAACCCAGCATTTACTGTCATCTATCGACGTTATCTTCCATAACGCCAGAACTGGCACTACATAACGGCTCTCTTCTAATTGAACACTCTTAGTAACAATACCTTTTTCGGCTAAATATTTAGTGGCTACCTGGTACTGGTTTCTTATCCACTGTTGTTGCTGCTCTTCTGTCATAGGTACGGCTTTGGTCATTTGATTCTCAGTTATACGAATTTATATTTAATTAGTTATATACCCAAACACCTGTCTCTTATACACATCTCCGAGCCCACGAGACCGTACTAGATC
>CAJXRC010000242.1 GCA_913058405.1 uncultured Colwellia sp.
GCTCGGAGATGTGTATAAGAGACAGCGCTAATATCTGATTCAAGCTGTTTTCCTGTCGCAAAAAGCGATTTGGTAATTTTATTACCAAACTGTAAAAGTTTATGAGTTGGAACATCACCAAGATGCTTTGCAAGCTCTGTTTGCCAATCTATTTCAAGTGATTGTGCGATATTAGCGAATTGTTGCGCTATTTTAATATCGCCACTAACATCCAATTCATCTTTTTTAATCAATTGAGTTAGAGACACATTAGCTTTTAATTTTTTAAGCGTATGTATGCTGGTGTTAATCGTGCAATCACTGCACTCATGATTAGACCTAACAATAATGCTAACGGGACTTGTAGTATTATCTACCGTAAAACATAACGGGAAAGGCAACTCTGCCAACTCAAGTGTTAACGTCTTTTGAGCTACTGAAGCAAAAGATACTGATTTATTATTTAAGCTCAACGCTTTGTTAAGAATCAATTCAAGGGTTGCCGTAGCAACTTGCGGTAATAAAAGACTGTTGCTCAGTTGATTACTAAATTGATTATTTAATTGAGTACCAGCCTGGTTATTAAAAGGTGTCATGGCTAAAACTTGTAACCTTTATGTAAAGCAACTACGCCGCCAGTTAAGTTTTTGAAGCTGGTTTGTTCAAAACCCGCGTTCTCCATCATGCCTTTTAGGGTTTCTTGATCAGGATGCATTCTGATTGATTCGGCTAAGTATTGGTAACTTTCACCGTCTTTAGCTACCAACTCACCCATTTTAGGTAATATATTGAATGAATAAAAATCATAAGCTTTATTCAATACTTCATGTTCTGGTTTTGAAAATTCTAAAACAAGTAAACGTCCGCCTGGTTTTAGTACCGAATAAATAGAACGTAAAGCTTTATCTTTATCTGTTACATTACGCAGACCAAAGGCAATGGTGACAATATCAAAAGTATTCTCTTCAAAAGGTAAATATTCGGCATTGGCTTGCACGTATTCTATATTTTGCACTAAGCCTTTATCGCGCAATTTATCACGACCTACATTTAACATCGAACTGTTGATATCTGCTAATACAACTTTGCCTTCTCGGCCAACTAACTTAGAAAACTTAGCCGTTAAATCGCCCGTTCCACCGGCAAGATCTAAAACTTTATTACCCGGGCGTACACCACTAGCATCAATGGTAAAACGCTTCCACAAACGATGAATACCAAATGACATTAAATCATTCATCACATCATATTGCTTAGCAACTGAATGAAACACTCCTGCAACCATAGAAATTTTATCGTCTTTTTCTATCGTTTTATAACCAAAGTGTGTCGTACTTTCATTGTCGACTTTAGCTGGTGTTTCTGGCGTTGTAGGTAAGTCACTGGCTTGAGAGTTTTGATCTGTGGGGGACATGATATTTTCACTTAAAGCAATATTAAAACTATAATTGCCGATAGTTTATCGTATGCATGCTAAATCACCAAATACCCTACTGACTTTTTATTGATCTAACTAAAACAAAGGTGTCATAAATCAGCAATAAATACTTAAAAGACATTTATTTAGGATAATAACGATGTAATAAAGCAACGTATATGAAATAAAATTACAAAAACACTTGCCAATATAGAGCATCTACTCTATACTTCTCTTCGTTCCCTAATGCGGACGCTTGTTGTAATAATTGAATATTCTAGCTTTCCTCATAGCTAAGTCACCGATAGCCTTGCTATCGGTTTTTTTTTGCCTGATTTTTATCTTTATCCTAAAATTATTGCCATTTCCCTACTTCAAATAGTTCAATCCCAAAAGCAAGATCGATAACTGACAGTTATTGTTTGCACCGTGTAATATCAATAAATTAGTCTAATTGCTAAAATAGTGAAGCTCAACCAAGTTGTTTGCTCAGCGCTAACACGGTAAAATAATTTACATCTAAAAAAACTCCTAGGCAACTATGTCAATCAGCAGTGAACAATTCAACACAATAGAAAAGTACGATGAAGAAAAGCGTTTAAACTACTTACTTCAACAAGTAGTTAGCAACAAAGAAATTTGGATATTAGCTGATGAGCACGGTTGTGTAATGCTAAATACCGAAGATGAAGATTGCGTGCCTGTATGGCCAAACGAAGAATTTGCACAACGCTGGGCAACTGATGAGTGGCAGGAATGTAAAGCTGAAGCTATATCATTGAATAAATGGTACAGCCGCTGGAGTACAGGCTTAGTAGATGACGAACTAGCGTTGGTTACGTTTCCAAATCAAGATAATCAGGGCTTAGTCTTATTTCCAGAAGAATTTGAAGAAGCATTATTAAAAGAAACCAAGAAGCAAAACCGAAAATAAATAGCTGTATACTGTCTATGCTAGTTCCAAGATTGAATTTCAAGATGTCAGGTTTATTATTGAGTATCTCAGGTCTCTCAGCAGCATCAGCTTAGAAAAACGTTGTACTACAAAATCAGGTCGTGATTGACGTCGTTTTACTTTAAATAAATTTTAACCATCAAATCAAGAATATCTAAAGGAAAAAATGAAAGTCAGCATTGGATCACTAACACACCCTGCGGTCATCGCATTGCTAGAAGAACATCATCAAGATATGTTGCTTCACTCCCCACCAGAAAGTGTACACGCTCTAGATACATCTGCATTAGCGCAAAATGATGTTACCTTTTGGTGTGTTTGGAAAAATGATGAATTAGCTGGTTGTGGCGCCTTAAAAGAATTAGATGAGACTCACGGTGAAATTAAATCCATGCGTACTTCTTCAAATTTTTTACGCCAAGGTGTCGCCAAGCTTCTTTTGCAATATATCTTTGACCAAGCAATTACACGTGGTTACCAACAACTGAGTTTAGAAACAGGCACGTTGACCGCGTTTTTACCCGCACAAAAACTTTATCAGCAACTTGGCTTTCACGTTTGCCAGCCCTTTGCAGATTATCGAGAAGACCCCTATAGTACATTTATGTCAAAGAACATCGGCTAACTGAGCTATTACGCTTACTATTATTCAAACAATAACCCCCTGAAAAGCCCCTAATCCGTCTATCCACGTTAATTTTGTACTTGAACTTAACAAAAAGTAAGTTAAAATAACATTTGAACGACATTCGAATAAGATTTTATATAGGTTATACATGGCTCCAGCCCCACGATTTAGTGTAGAAGAACAAGAAAGATTAATCATATGCGCGGCAATCAAAGCGATAGAAGAAAGTAGTTTATTAGATTTCTCTATGTCAGCGATTGCCAAATTAGCAGGTCTGTCTATGGGATCAGTGTACAAATTTGTGCAATGTAAAGAAGATGTACTTATCGCCTTAGCCACTCGCATGTACCAAGAGCGACAATCGGTTTTCAAAAAGGTACTCGCTTTACCCTTAACAACACCAGAGCGTATTATAGCGATAAGCTTATTAGATTTTTCTAAAGTTCAAATGTATAACTTTGATAATCAACTTGAAAGTATTGTTAATACCGAGGCGATGATGAAGCGATGTTCAGAGCGCTGGTTATCGCTCATGATCGCCTGTGGAAAACAATGCGAAACTATGTTTCAACAGTTTTTACAAAATGCTGCTAATTCTGGAGAATTAACTTCAGGTAGTCGAGATATTGAAGAAATAAATTTAGGTACTTGGTCATTATCGGTTGGTTACTTTCAAACGGTACGCTTGCATCAATGCTGGCATAATGATCTTAATGAGAGTATCGATGATGAAAATAGCTTAGTGCTAACTGCGGATAATATACATATTCGCACCATGAAACGTTTAGTGAACACATACGATTGGCAACAAAAAGTTTCAAATGATGATATTGAAAATATTTGTCTGCACTTAGCAGACGCAGAACTTAGATAATAAACAAGCGTCTGTTTTGATTAACTACAACGAAGAAAATCAAATCGAAGCAGCTGGCAAAAAATCACTTAAACATAGAATTTAAGTATTTGAATAAAAAAGATAAAGGAACAATCATGAATATAACTAAATGGCTTTTAGTGATTATCATATTAGCTGGCACAATTTTTGGCTTATATAGCTACAAAGCATCACTACAACAAGCTGCCAATAATCAAGCTGCGAGTATGCCTGAAATGGCGGCAACCGTCACCTCAGTAAAAGTCGCTAATATTAATTACCAAAAAAATATTCAAGTCAGTGGCGAAGTGCAAGCATTCAAATATTTAATGCTCAACAACGAACTCGCTGGTGAAATTACCCGTTTAAATGCAGCCTCAGGTCAGGTTGTTAATAAAGGACAAGTGCTACTTGAATTGGATCATCGTGACGAAGATGCGCGTTTGATGGCAGCTAAAGCAACACTGACATTAAACCAACAAACGTTAGATCGTAATATTAAGCTGCATAAAAACCGCGGAATTAGCGAAGAACAAGTTGATCAGGCCCGCGCTGCTGTGCAAATAGCGAAAGCAGATATATCCGTAATCGCCACAGCTATAGATAAAAAGACATTAACTGCGCCATTTACCGCTAAAGTAGGCATTCATACCTTAGAAGTAGGGCAATATTTAGATAAAAACAGTCAAGTTCTACAGCTTGTAGGTGTTAATGATTTCACTTGGATTGATTTTAATCTGCCACAACTTTACCAAGAGTTAGGTTTATCTTCGACGGTAAAGATTAGTCCTATCAGTCAAGATTTAGTGTTTGAAGCAAAAATCATAGCTATCGATCCACAGTTATCTCGCCTTTCACGTCACTTAAAATATCGCGCGCAACTGCCCTCTGCAACATTAGCATTAAAACCAAATACCTTGGTGTCGGTGATTGTGCCTATAGAGAATAAAACAACACTTGCTGTTGTACCTGATTTAGCGATAAAACGTGATGCATTAGGTAACTATGTCTTTGTTTTAGAAGTGGATGGAGAAGGTAGCTATCGCGCTAAACAAGTTCCAGTTGAATTGGGTGAACGACAAGGTGAGCAAGTTATGATCCTTGCTGGTGTTGAAGCAGGACAACTTATTGCAAATAAAGGCGCGTTCAAATTATTTCCGGGCATGAAAGTATACCTTGCTGATGCAACTGCGACCGATGTCAGCGAAGTAAAAAATCAAGCAGTATTTTCTGATGCTAGCGCGCAATAATAAGGGATTATGATGCAAGAAAGTAAACCATCTGTAATGGACATCTTTGTAAGACGACCGGTCGTAGCAATTGTCTTATCTATCATTATTTGTATTGCCGGTATTTGGTCAGCAAGTAAAATTCCGGTACTGCAATTTCCTAAAATAGACAGTGCCTCATTAGTTATTGAAACCTACTATATTGGCGCTTCAGCTGACGTCGTAAAAGGCTTTATAACCGAACCTATTGAGCGTGCGGCTGCAACTGTACCTGGCGTTGAATACGTTGACTCAACAAGCACCTCTGGCAGCTCTAAAGTAACCGCTTGGCTTAAGTTAAACGAAAATTCAACACTGGCATTAGCCGAATTAACGGCAAGATTAGGACAAATTCGTTTCGAATTACCACAAGGTGCTCAAGACCCTGTTGTGTCTGTCAGTCGTGCGGATAGGCCTTTTGCCGTATTTTACTTAAACGTGCAAGCCAATGGTAATGACTTATCACGTATTACTGACTATTTAACTCGCCAAGTGAACCCAGTGTTAAATGCCATTGAAGGTGTACAGCGCGTAGGTATTGAAGGTGCGAGAATACCGGCAATGCGTGTATGGCTAGATGCTCAAGCACTACAGGTATTTAATTTAAGTGCTAGTGATGTCTATCAAGCCTTAGCAACAAACAACACCATTGCCACTATGGGTTATGTTGAAAATAGTCGTCAGAAAATTGATATTGTTGCCAACACACAACTCAGTAGTGTTGAAGAGTTTCAACAACTTGTCATTAGTGAAGTTGATGGCGCTACTATTCATTTAAAAGATGTCGCAAAAATTGAACTGGCAGCAGAAGATACCAGCGTTACTGCTAGGTTAAATGATAAAGATGCTGTCTATATTTCTATTTGGCCCTTACCAGGCGCTAACGAGATAGCCATTGGTGACAGATTATATAAAAAAGTTGATGAGCTGAACAAAACGTTACCTTATGGCATTTCGATTGATTATGCCTATGACGGTACGTTATATATGCGTGACGCATTAAAAGAGATTTTTACCACTCTCGCTGAAACGGTTATTTTAGTTGGCTTAGTAGTTGTACTACTTATGGGTTCATTTAGAAGTGCCATAGTCCCATTGATTACCATACCTATTTCTATTTTAGGCGCGATTGCCGCTATGGGCATAATGGGCTTTTCATTAAATCTATTAACCGTATTAGCGATAGTGTTATCCGTTGGTTTAGTGGTAGATGATGCTATTGTGGTTGTTGAAAACGTGGCACGCTTAATGCGCCAAGGTTTGTCGAAATTTGATGCTGCGCTCATTAGCTCCCGCCAACTGCTTGTACCTATTATTTCAATGACATTAACTCTGGCAGCAGTTTACGCACCTATTGGTTTTTTATCAGGGCTAACAGGCGTTTTGTTCAAAGAGTTTGCGTTTACCCTCGCCATTGCCGTCATCATTTCGGGTATTGTTGCTATTACGCTGTCACCCATCATGAGCGCTTATGTATCACCCAAGGGAGGCGAGGAAAGTTGGTTAACCACTAAAGTAAACCATCTCTTTGAAAGATTACAACGAAGATATGGACAATTATTAACCCATATATTTAAGTGGCAGGGGCAAGTATTTTTAATCGCGCTAGTCGTTTCCCTGCTCACTGTACCTTTCTACCTTTATTCAAAAAAAGAATTGGCACCAATAGAAGATCAAGCGACTGTTATGTTTGTCATTCAATCGCCCCCTGACGCATCGTTGGCATATAACGTTGCACAAATGAACCCTGTTATCGAGAGTCTACAAGAGATCGAAGGCGGTAAGAAAATATGGCAAATAATTTTCGGTGGTGGCGGATTTGGTGGTTTAGAGTTAGTGAGTGCTGACAATCGTGATTACAGCGCGCAATCTCTAGTACCTAGAATTTATGGTAAATTATCGCAAATTCCTGGACTTAATATGTTTCCTATTTTGCCATCATCATTACCGAGTTCGGGTCAATTTGAAATAGAAATGATTGTTAAAGCTACTGCTCCGTATAGTGAAATGAAGCAATATGCGGATCAACTTGTTGGTGCTGCCTTTTCTAGTGGTAAGTTCTTGTTTGCTGATACCGATCTAAAAATAGACTTACCACAAGTAGAGTTGCAATTAAATCGCGAGAAAATAGCCGATTTAGGGATGAATGTCGGCGAAGTTAGCGAACCTGTCTCTTATACACATCTGACGCTGCCGACGAAGAGGATAGTGTAGATC
>CAJXRC010000243.1 GCA_913058405.1 uncultured Colwellia sp.
TAAGAGACAGCTAATAAACCAGTGAGCAATTGTTTAGTATAATTAAAAACTAATTGTTGTGGTTGGCTTTTAAGAAAACAACTTTGCCGTGTTTTAGTACTCTTAACATTAAACTTTAAACAACGTAAATCGCCTTTATCTTCCACGAGAATATTTCGATATAAAGAACGCTCACTATGAATCACTTCAGCCATTGCATGATTGACCATACAAATACCCAATAAAACGAAAAGGCCTTTGACAAGCTTACCTGTTGATTTAAGCATGACTGATATCCCTCTCTGTTTCCGATTTAAATAAACTAGCATTCGCTTTGGCAACGACAATAGTTATTAAACCTAATAGGCTAAGCATCAGGCTAACGCTTATTACAATAGTGTTTATATCAAACCACAAGACCAGATAAAAAGAAGTGATAATAGTCCCCAAGGCACTACCGAGGGTAGAGACAAAATATAACTTCCCAGCGACTTGGCCACTTTCATTGGAATTTCTAACTAATAACCTTACAGAGTAAGGGGATAACATACCCAAGATAATCGTTGGAATAAAAAAAAGCGCTGTAGAGGCCAATAATGATCCATAACGGGAATCTTCAACCGTCATAAAAATACTTTCCATCAACCAAGTGCTGGATGTGACTATGGGTAATAAAGTGACACCTGCAATAATAAAAATAGTCCCATAACGAGTAAGTGATGCTGAACGAGTAGAAAGCTTACCACCCATTAAATATCCTAACGCTAAACTGAGCATGAAAACCGTGATGATACTGCCCCAAATGTGGACGCTGCTGCCAAAAAAGGGGGCAAGAATCCGACCAGCGAGCAATTCAATACACATAATGGAAAAACCACTAGTGAAAGCAAGGAAGTAAATAAAAAGGTTATTGTAATTAACTGAGTGTTTGGGTTCTTGCATGCTTTATATAATTATTATCATGGAAAATCATATAAACACTCTAAATTATTTTTCTGAATTTTGGTAGCAAACAACGTTATATCGCTTATCGGTCATTGTGCTTTATGTATTATTTTAGGTACCAATAAAAAATATCAGCAATGGGCTTGGTCAGAAAACAATGGTTATTCTTTATACCCGACGTTAACTAACCCCATAGAAGAAGACAATTTACTCGATGTTCGATCACTAGGAATTTAAGAAAAAACCGTTTAAATATAGCAACTGCCTTAACCTGCAATCAAATCAGATGTGCCAGTGTTAAATATATAGGTTCTTGTCACTAGGTTAGATAATATAGATTGATGGGATACAGTTCAGCACTGCCCTGTAGGAAACCTTGCAATACCAAAGGCTATAAAAAAGCCGTTCAATTGATAAGGTAATAGGAGCAGAAATCTATCAAGGCGAGAATACATCAAAGATACCTCAGAAAAAAGCCGAACATATGCCTATAGTACTTTCTATTTCAACGCTTTAAATTGTCTTTCAATCGGATAGGGCCCATATATGCTGCTATATTAGAAGCAGGCATAAATTAAACTATAATCAGACTAAATCCAATCACAATAAGTAATGTGAATGCTACCCGACGCAGATTAGTTGCACTAAGTGGTGGTGGGAAGTGTTTTCCTATCCAGCTAAACGCCATAACAACAGGCATACACAATAATGAAAAATAAAGCATATTCCAGTTTAATCCCCCCTGAAAACCAACCATAGTAATTCGGCTGACAGAACTAATTAAAAAAACACTTAGTAAACATAGGCGAATAGCTTTTAGCTCAAGAGGTTGACGATAAAACAAATAGACTAAAGGGGGTCCTCCCATACTGAACAACCCAGCCAGCAGGCCTGATGCGACACCTGCAAGACCAAAGGCCCATCCTTGAGATTTTTGATTTAAAGGTTCCGGTTTCAGTGTAATCAGCAGACCTGTAATTATAATCGTCAATCCCAGTAAGAGTTGTAATAATTCGCCAAATGATGAACTCATATAATCAAGTAATATCAAGCCAATGAATAATCCAGGAAAAATTCCAATACAAGTTTTAGCCGCAAGCGAATAGTCAAATGTTCGAAATTCGCCCTTGAGCACAAATAAGCAATTAAATAGAGTGACTGTGCTGATAATGACCGAAGTAAATGCAATAGGTACCAGCCCAAAGACGGTTACCCCACCCATAACAATCATACCTAGAGCAAAACCTGTTACTGTTTGCACATAAGTTGCAACAGCTAATATAGTCATGAAATACAATATTGTTTCAAGAGTCATAAGTTATCTCTAAGCTGGGCACTACATAATATCGGATCATTTGTCGCTATAACGTTAGCGATATAATGTGGCAAGAAGAATTCAGCTGAAAACTTAATAAGTTTATATTTCATTTAATATATAGGGGGAAATATAGCGCAATATAGACTGTTATTCTAACTTATGCCCAGCGCTATACTAAAAAACTAAAGGGATACGTAAAAGTTATTCCACAAATAAGTCTAAACCTGATCTGAGCTCCTTAAATTTCGAAGCCATTACTAACTCAAGCTTTTCCAGGTCATTAAGCAATATTTCTCGGTATTCTGAGTTACTTTTTTGCTTAGTAATTAAGTTAAGCTCTTCAACAGCTTTAACCAATGTGGGATTGCTCCCCTCTAATGAATCTACAACGCAGCCCGGCTTGGTGCGTTCAAAGTGAAAGCAACAACTGTCAGGAAATACTGAGTCATCAGACGTTTTTAAATATACCTTTAAAACATCCTCGTTGCCTTTACTGCTAAGCGTATGGTGGCTGATTTTGTTAACATCAGTCAGTCCCATTTTAGTGATAATATTGTATGTTGACATGAATGACCTGCTATTATGTTTAATCTTATAAAGGATAAAACACAAGCCAATTATAGTTAGGGCCAATTTAATTTATTCTATATAGCCAAATTGGCACCAAAACAAGAAAACCTCTGGTGCTAAACATTCTGTTACTCACTTCTTATAGTACAACTCTACGCAATTGGAGGACTATATATGGCTACTAAATCACATGTTCAGATAGAGCTACAAGCTGAAACAATCAAATTATTTGATCGTTATCACAAGCATACAGGCACTACACCAGAAGCCTATATCACTCAACTGGTTGAAAAAACGTTACCGACTGTTCAAGCAATGGTAGACGCGATAGATGAAGCGAGTGATTCTCCAGACAAAAATATTGATGTGATGGAGTTGTTCGCCCGTAAGATGGCCACTGAAAGTTTAGAGCAAAAGAAGCAAGCAACAGCAGAACCTTTAACAGTATAAAATACCAAGAGAAATAAAGTTTATTGTAACTTCAATATCTTGAGTTACCTCTAGGTAGCTCTTTTTTTGCCCAGCGAAGCTGGCAAGGGCGTTACTAAGTCCTTTATCATCTGTCGCGATGCCCAATCAATGGTTTGAAAAACTTGATTTATATTCAATAGAAAATGTGAGCACTGGATAGTTTGCTCTATCAGCGTTTAGGAAAATGCGCTAATAGCATGTGTTGAATACAGTAGCCGTATATGAGATCCGTATGTACGATTCTGAGAGAGATGAGGCATGAGCCTCATCTTATTCGATATTACTTAGAATAAAGTATAACTGCATGAGACAGTCAACTAAACTTATCTTTCATCCTCCAAGTAATTTAACTAGAAACACAGCTAAAGCCGCATTTCCAGCATGGAGCGCTCTGCCTAAGTGAACTCAAGAGATTGGATACAAGTGGGAAGTTAATTAATTACGTTGGTATTAAAGTCTAAAGCATTGTAAATCATCCGCAAATTGCATCGGACCGTTATACTGCTGACGTATCATTTTTAAGGTTATATTTTCCTGGCCGAGAGTTCGATTCATACGGTGCGATAACACCAAACTTTTAACATGGGCCTTCTCTGCAATTTCACCAATGATCGAAGGTGTCATGTGCAGATTACGTGCTACCCCTCTCACTCCTTCTGGTACTGCATTATGAGCCACTAATAAATCAGCCTGCTTTGCCAATAGTGCAAGTGTGCCATTATCGTTGTTCATATCACCGCTGAATACAATTGTTTTCCCTGCTATTTCCACTCGCCAGGCTAACGCCGGTATTGGCCCATGATGAACTGACACGGCAGTTAAACGATATCGAGAATTAGCCAAAACAACCTGTTCTGATTTATTTGTCACATCAACATCGTGTGGTAATAAGCGATAAGTATCATTACCATTAAGATAACTGCTTAAATACTGATAGGCACCATCATCGCTAAATAAATTCTGCACAAACCTTGTGGTCGATGGCATAAAATTATTGCCACTTGGACCATATAAATATAAATCACGATCTCGATTAGAAAAGAAAGATGCTTTGAGCAAAGCTGGTAAGTCATTACTATGATCTACATGCATATGACTTAACAGTATCGCATCTAGATCATTCAACAACGCTCCGCTTTGCTCAAACCGAAACATGCTGCCACTGCCGATATCAATGAGGAATTGCGCTTTCCCTTTATTCCAAATAGCATAACCACTCGACGCTCGACCGTCATCAAGTTCAGGACCACCAGATCCCAATACCTGTAACCACAAACCGTCCTCACCGCAACCAGCAGTTGCATATACTGGAGTACGGATCAAAATTAAAATAAGTGGCAGAAATAAATATTTATTTAACATGTAAAGCTAGCTCTATTCATGTGTGGAATGGCAAGTTTATTGTTTTAACCAAGCAATAAACTCTGCTTAACTCAATGATAATAATGCCCATACTAATTAATTATTTTTCGGTTTAACAACTTCAATAGTATTAGTTTTATCTACATTAGCTTTTACTTTAGCATTTTGTGTACTTATCATCGAATAACAACTCTACTTCACGACGAACAAAATGATAATTTAATATATCGATCTCCTGAAGCTAGTTTTTCTTAGATTTGATTGGATAGTTGTCTTTTTTGTCATGGTCAACAGCGACATCTTTGCACGGAGTTTATTACATAAAACAAACTTGTTTGGTTTAGTTGAAAACGAAAAACGCACTTTTAGTGCGTTTTATCTTAGGTTAGGTTAAATTTGTCGTTTTATAACTACTTTAGTTCGTTAATTTGACGACGCATTTCGTCCATTTTCGCCGTCATGACCTTTTCAAGGTGATCTAAGTCTGATAAAAACTTCTGCTTCGGATCAATAGAGTCACTTTCTTTTCGTTTGGCATCCAAACTTTTTAGTTCTTTCAAGGCCAAAACTAATTGCGGGCTAAAATTATCTATGTTGTCAAATGCTTTTGAATTGCGCGCTTCTAATGGAATAGCGCTACGACCACGGACAAATGAAAACTTTTTGGTTCGTGACAAAAGAGACCCTTTAGGGCGCTTGTAGTAAATTTTCAATACATCGGTATCACCCTGATGGCGCAGGGTATACTTATCTATAGTTTCAACTGAGTTGACGCCCATTTTATTCAAGGTTGGGTATTCAGACATGATTTTTATATATTCTCACTAAAGCGCTCTTCATTCATGTAAAGTGCAGGGCTCAAAAAATTAGGTTAACTTAGCTCAGTAACACTTATATCCAGAGTATTATCTTAGTTCTGGTAAGTTGATAAATAACGACTAAAAGAAAGTAATAAAAAAATTTAGCAATTCATTTATTACTTCAACTAAGGCAATATTAACTATTGCTAGCGCAAGAGTAGATGAATGGATAAAACATCTGTAGAGCCAGATGAAAAAAAACTGTAGGACCAGATTAATCTGGTAATAAACATTGTTATAACCATCTGACTAATGGCGACTTAATAACTGTAAAATATCTTTAAATACCCCATTCTCCAGTATCTCTGGCAAATCTAGTGCTAAGCTCTTACTATAATAATGACTTAAATCTAAGCCAAAACCCAAGGCATATAGTTCTATATCACCACGTGCTTCTAACATGGCGCTGACCTGTCTTAAATGATTATCTAAATAATCGGCCTCATTATTCTGACTGGTTGCCGTTTCCATTGGGCAGCCATCTGATAAAACAATTATAATTCGGCGTTCTTCTGAGCGGCCTTTCATGCGATCTGCAGCCCATAATAATGCCTCACCATCAATCCCTTCTCGGAATATTTCTGGTTTTAGCATGGCTGCAATATGATGTCGAGCTCGTCTTACAGAAGTATCCGCATCTTTATAGACAATATGTTCAAGCTCAGTTAATCGACCTGGATTTTCAGGGCTACCACTACGCCTCCATTGCTTGAAAGTCTTACCGCCTTGCCAGCCACGGGTGGTAAAGCCTAAAACTTCTGTACTGGCACCCGCTAATTCCAATGCTCTAGTCATAATTTCGACCAACATCTGAATCGAAATAATGTGTTCTTTCATTGAACCCGAATTATCAAGTAAAAAGGTTACTAAGCAATTAGTTTTCGGCTGATAACGTTCTTGTTTAAACAATTGGCGATAGTCTGGCGAAGTGACCAGCCTACTGAGTCTGCGAGCATCAACATAACCTTCTTCTTCGCCAAAGTTCCAGCCATCGAGTTGACGTACGGATAAAATTTTAGAAAACTCTCTAGACAAACGTGGAATATTAACGCCTTGTCCAGCAATTCGTTTATCTTGTTTTTCACGTAGTTTTTTAAGTTGATGTGGCAATACAAGCTTGTCGGCAGAAATTACCCGATCGTTAGCTTTTGAATATATCTGATAGCTTTCAAGTTGTTCGACCAATTGACGATAGGCTTGACCGCTATTTTGACTCCCTCCTCCACAGGGAAGTTCACCATCAGAATCGGCATCAGGGTAAAGAATTAAGTTAAAGCCAGCAACAGCTTCATCGGCTTTTGACTTAGCGTTTTTATTGGAATCACCATCATCCATCATCAAAACAAGTTCGTCGATAACTCCAACAATACCTAAAGCGTCATCAGCAAAGCTCTGCTGATCATGGCTATGTTTACGCATACCCACTAAAAAAGCACCAATATGTGGCGCCAGCATCATTCGTTGTGGCTCGATTAAATCTTCAGTTGCTTCACTCACCCCCATACCAAATAAACGTGCCCATACCGTTTGCGCAATGGTATAGACAAGCAAACCAACATGGTTTTCAATCATCTCAGAAGCACAAAAACTTTCACACCAGCGTCGAAAACAATGAATAAGATTAGCTCGTGAACCTGGGTGGTTAACCGCAACCAAAGATTCCACACGCAATTGTTCTAATAATTCGAAAAGAACCTGTCTCTTATACACATCTGACGCTGCCGACGAAGAGGATAGTGTAGAT
>CAJXRC010000244.1 GCA_913058405.1 uncultured Colwellia sp.
ATGACTATACCTACACAAATTTTATTTGTTATAACTCTTCTGACATAGCTCTGAGGTAAGAATAAATTTAATGGAATTGGTATAAATATACTATGTTAAAGGGACCTTACACTGCCATTGTCATATCGGTACTACTGCATTTATTACTCTTGCTGGTATTAATCTACGGTGCTACACAACAACCTAAGATGATCAAACAAGATAAACCAAAAATAGAATCAATCAAAAGTTTTTTATACTCTGCACCTAAAAAAATAGTGATTGAATCACCCTCCCCATCAAAAAACACGGATGAGAGAGAAGCACCACAAAAGATTCAACAAAAGCAAAGTTTTCCTAATGAAATTGTTGACACTGAAGTCCCAAAACCAGCCCTCAAAGTACCTCCGACTAAGCCTGTAATTGAACGACCGGCGAAGCCAGGCTCTACACAAATGACTAATGCAGTTAAAAGCGAAACAGTAACAACTAAGAATAAAGTATTAGGGACAGGTAAAGGTAATTTTTCGAGTTATGATCGCTTATCAAGATTAAGAGAAAAACTGGGTAATCAGCAACGTGATCAAGCTTTTGCTGAATTAACTCAACCGCGATCTAATTCTGTGATGGATGGAGATCCCTTTCCTGTGCCAAAAACTATAGTGCCACTCACGGTCGATCAGCAAAAGAAGCTCAATACTAGCAGCTCTCATGTCGGCTCTATCACCAAAAATGATAACGGCACTTGTACTATCTATCGAGAACAAATGTTAGGAAGCCCTGTACATGCTACAACAGCTCATTTTGCTTGTGGTGAGAGTAAGTTTGATAGGAGTTTTAGAGAGCACATGGAAAAGGTACAGGCTAAGTTTAAAGTGCCGGTGAAATAAACGTTTCATCCTGGTACAACGCCAGCATGAAACGTTATTGTCTTACTCTGAAGACAGCTATTTTAGTTAAGAAATAATTAACTGGTCTGGAAAAAAGACCACTAATAGCAACACAACGATTTGCATCAAAATAAAAGGAATGACCCCTTTATATATCGTGGTAGTTTTCAGGTATTTCGGCGCTACACCTTTGAGATAAAACAGGCTGAAACCAAAGGGAGGAGTTAAAAACGATGTTTGTAAATTCATTGAAATTAAAATAGCAAACCACACTAAATTAATATCTAACGCTATCGCAACGGGTAGCAAAATAGGCACAACTAAGAAGGCTATTTCGATAAAATCAATAAAGAAGCCGAGTATCAATATAGCGAGCATAGACAAGGCAATAAATGTCCACTTACCACCCGGCAACTCCATAAAAAACTCTTCAATAATATATTCGCTGCCTGAATAACTAAACACCATAGAAAATGCTGTTGCGCCAATTAATACCGCAAAAACCATTGAGGTGACTTTCACGGTTTCTTTAGAGATTTCATGCATTTTGCTAACAGAAAAACTGCGGTAAAATATCGATAAAATAACTGCGCCAACTGCACCAATCGCAGCAGACTCTGTTGGTGTCGCGATACCTGCAAAGATAGAGCCTAGTACTGTTAGAATAAGTACTAAAGGCGGTACAATATCTTTCAGTGCTTGTATAAGTAATTCACGTTTGTTTTCAGTCACCACTAACGGTGGCACAAATTCAGGCTTAATTTTGCCTAAAATCAAGATGTATATGACATAAGTAACCACCAGCAACATTCCTGGCACAATAGCAGCTCGGAATAAGTCGCCAACTGGCACCCCCATAACATCACCTAGAATAATTAAAATTATCGAAGGAGGAATGATTTGTCCTAACGTACCAGACGCACAAATAACGCCTGTTGCCGTGGGTTGGTGGTAGTTATTTTTTAGCATTACGGGTAAGGAGATGACCCCCATAGCAACAACGCTCGCTCCCACAACACCAGTTGATGCCGCTAATAAAGCACCAACAATGATGGTAGAAATAGCTACGCCTCCAGCGATGCCACCAAAGAGTTTGGCAGCAGACTCCAGTAACCGCTCCGCTAGCCCTGTTTTCTGTAACACTATCCCCATAAAAATAAACATAGGCACTGCCATTAAAATGGTGTTCTCCATGATGCTCATAATTCGATAAGGCATAAAGGCAAATAAATCTGGTCCTAAAACAAATGCACCAACAATAAGTGAAACACCTGCAAAGGTAAACGCAACAGAATAACCAAGAAACAAACACACGAGAGCAATAGCAAAAAGTACAATACCTGTCATTATTACTCTCCTGATTCAGATTGAGTTGGTGAGATAAGAATTTTTAACTGTGTAACCAACACATGGAAGATGGCGAGAATCAAGAATATTGAAGAAAGAGGAATAACGCTGCGTACTATCCAACGATGAGGTAAACCACCTGGATCGCCACTACCCTCACCCATTTGGTAAGCTTCAAAGGTATAGTCCCAGCTGTAATAAAGCGTAAGTATCGTGATTGGTAATGCTAAAACCAAGGAGCCAAAAATATTGATTAGGGCTTGATTTTTAACTGACATGGCCTCGTAAAAAATATCTACTCGTACATGCCCATCTTCTTTTAGCGTATAAGCAATGCCAAACATAAACATGGCAGCAAAGAGGTGCCATTCCAACTCTTGCATACCAATACTGACATCATTAAAAAAGTAGCGCATGATCACGTCATAAAAAACGTTTATGATCATTAAAATCATAAGCAAACTACAAAAATCACCTAGAACATCAATAATTTTTCCTGAAATTTTTAACACTTTATCCATTTAATTTCTCAGTTAGCAAGACCATTTTACCAAAGCAATCTAGCAATAGACCTATTGGTAACAAAAATCAGTGGCTTTAGTTTACCCACTGATTTTATTCTTTAATTTACTATTTATACTAACAAAGAATGTTACTTACCATCAAAATTATCCAGATAAGCTCTGTCTGATAAATTTGTCCAAGCACGTACCTGATGTTTATAATCATTTAGCGATTTAAGAATTTCTGCTGTCATAGGATCTTTAGCAGCAAATTCTTTTAGCAGCTCATCATTAGCTTGCACAATCGCTTGCATTACTGGTTTAGGGAATGAGCGCATTTGTACGTTAGGGTAATCTTTTTTCAACGAGGCTAAGTTCACACCACTTGCATGCATCGATTGCGAATACATATCATAAGCGGCAGCTTTCATGGCAACTGTTAATATTTTTTGTAAATCTTTTGGTAGCGAGTTGTAGGCTTTTTGATTGACCATAAATTGCAACTCAGTACCTGGCTCATGCCAACCTGTGTAGTAATAAGGCGCTATCTTGTGAAAACCCATACGTAAATCTAAAGAAGGACCAACCCACTCTAATGCATCAATAGTGTTACGCTCTAATGCGGTATAAAGCTCCCCTGATGGGATGTTAGTCGGCTTAGCTCCTAGTTTTGCTAGTACTTCGCCAGCAAAGCCTGGTATACGCATTTTCAAACCTTTAAGGTCTTCAACACTATTAATTTCTTTTTTGAACCAACCGCCCATTTGGTTACCAGTGTTACCACCTGGGAATGACATAATGCCATATTGATCATATACCTTTTTCATTAACTCCATGCCGCCACCGTAGTAGAACCAAGCATGTTGTTCAGAGGCGATCATGCCAAAGGGAACAGTAGTAAAAAACATAGTGTTAAAGTTTTTACCTTTCCAGTAATAAGAAGCCGAATGCCCCATCTGGTATTGGCCACTTTTTACAAAATCAAAAATACCTAGTGCAGATTTATGCTTATTCGAAGAGTCAATGCGAATGGTCAACCGACCATTTGACATTTCTTTTACCATTTTTGCCATGTTTTTGGTGGCATCACCAAAAATGGGAAAATTAGGTCCCCAGGTTTCAGCTAAGCGCCAACGGTACTTCTTATCATCATCAGCATGGGTTAAAGCTGAAAACCCCAGCGAAGATAATCCAAGCGACACTACAAGTGCAGCTTTTACGAAAATTGATTTTTTCATCTGTCCTTCCCTTTAACTTATTGTCATTAATTATTTTTATATGAGAACTTATTTACATTAGAACTTAAGCTTGCACTGTACTTTTATTAAACAGCGTAACTAAATATATAGTCGTTACATCATCCATTGTCTAGCCTAACGACTATTAACGAATAAACAAGCACCTAGAGATAATTACACTAATTAACACTAGTTTTCTATAACTAACTTAGGCATTATGCCAAGGGTAGTAAAACAATAATAATAAAAAAACCAAGAGATACAATAAGATGGCAACTGAGCTATTCACTTGGCATACAGTAAGCGACACCTTAAATGATTTTAAAAGCGGTTTAAGCCTCGCCCAAGAAAGTGGTGCGGAAAGCTTATTGGTACTTACGTGCAGCCAAAATAATTACTCTGAAAAAGAACTCAATGCGCTACTCACTGCGTGCCCACTTAAACTTTTTGGTGGCATTTATCCAATGCTCACATTACAGGGCGATTTAATTGAACAGGGCGCTTTGATTATTGGTTTCAGAGAAACATTTGATGTAACACTGTTCACCCAATTGAATCACGTTACTACTGAAAGCAGCTTAGAAGAATTCATCACCTCGACTTTAAAAGAAAAACAGAACTTCCGCGGGCAAGATAATTTTTTAATGTTTTATGATGCACAAATAAGCAACATTGAAGGTTTTATTGATTGTCTTTTCGAATGTTTAGACCACGGTATAAGTATCGCTGGTGGTGGTGCTGGGAATTTAGATTTTGTCCAACGCCACTGCGTTTTTACCAATTCAGGTATCCATAGTGATGCTATTTTACTAGTTGCTCTTCCAAGGAAACTTAATACCAGCGTAGCACATGGTTGGACAACATTTGATGAGCCTTTTTTGGTGTCCGAAGCACAAGGACAAACAGTTCAAAGTTTAAATTACCAACCTGCTTATGAGGTTTATTGCCAAACAATTGAAAATTCCTCCAATTTTACCTTCGATAATACTGACTTTTTTGATATTGCTAAGCACTTTCCACTAGGTATTAAAGATATCAACAATAATATAATCGTCCGCGACCCCATATTAACAAAAAACAATCACTTACAGTGTTTTGGCAATATCCCGATTAATTCAATGGTGTACTTACTAGAAGGTAAAGTAGATACCTTAGTCGCTTCGACAGAAAAAGCGGCGGTCACCTTATTTTCTAAACTAAGCCAAACAACAACGCCAATAACTATGGTATTCGATTGCATTAGCCGAGCCTTGTTTATGGAAGATGAATTTGAAAAAGAACTCAATGTCATCGCTGAACAATGTCATTCAGGGGCGTTATTTGGCGTACTTTCACTAGGGGAGATAACCAATAGTCAAAGTGGTGCTATTCGTCTTCTCAATAAATCAATCGTAATTAGCTCTTGGTAGCAACTAGGTAGGTATGAATAAAGCACTGTTTCTTATTTCATTACAACATGAGCTCGCCATGGCAATTGGCAATAAACTTGATTTAAAGGCCATGTTAAAGATTTTTTTAAAAGTCTGCTTCAACCGTCTCGATTTAACAAGTGCGCATATTTATGTCTATTGCGATCAATCGGGTATGCCCAGTAAATCATTACCACTCAATGGTACAAGTTATCAGCACTTTTTAAGTATTCCAAAAAATAAACTCGGCCAATCCTGGTCAAAAAATACCATACTCGCAAACTTCGCCCGACAGCTTAATAGCAGCCAGAAAAGCCTTTCTTTGCAATGCGAGAATGGACAATATTTATTTGGCTTTATTATCCCCGACTATGGCTTACTCACTTTTGAAACTCACTATAAATTAGCTGATGAAGTGCAAAAGGCGTTACAACCGATTTTACAAAAATTAGCCACCAGCTGCTATACCTCGATAGTGCATGATTCCCTGGTGAAAGAAATTCATTCTAGGCAACTTATCGAAGAGAAGGTTGCCTTCCAAGCACAACACGATGGTTTAACAGGTTTGTTCAATCGCCAGCATATAAATTTTTTGCTAGGCAATGCTTTAGAAGATGCTCGTAATAATGAAACAGCTGGCAGTGTTGTTTTTATCGATCTCAATCGCTTCAAACCGATAAATGATGCAATGGGTCATACCGTTGGCGATAAAATACTACTCACACTAGCCCACAGGCTGAATTCATTGAGCAATGAACATATCGATATTGGTCGTTTTGGTGGAGATCAATTTATTATTCTGCTAAAAAATCTCAATGCAGATTATCAAGTAACGATTGATCAACTTATTACACAAATTAATCAATTACTTACTGCTCCTTTTATCATCGATACTAACTCATACAAACTCACTTGCAGTATCGGTTATGCGCTTTTTCCACTACAAAGCAGCACAGTTAATAATCTTATTAAGTTTGCTGACATTGCCATGTACGAGGCTAAAAGAGCTAAAACTCAACGGGGTAAGCAATATCAAAGAGTCATGTCCGACAAAATAAAAAGACGCTTGGCTTATGTTGATGATATGAAACAAGGATTAGAACAAGGCGATTTCAAGTTATATTATCAGGGGCAATACAACCATTATGGTGACATTATTGGCGCTGAAGCATTATTGCGTTGGCAACACCCTATTCATGGTAAAGAATCACCTGCACTCTATATTCCGATCGCAGAAGAAAGCGACCTCATTCTCGCCATTGGTCAATGGGTCTTAGAGCAAGCATGTCGTGACATCAAAAAACTAGAACAATTATCGCTGCCAAAGAGCTTCAACAAAGTAGCCATTAATATCAGTGCTAAACAGTTAATTCAGCATGACTTTCAAGAGAATATCCTCAAGGCTGTTAAGCAAAATGATATCCCCGCTAAACGCTTGGCATTAGAGTTAACAGAGAACCTCTTGGTAGAAAACATTGAAGATTCAATTAAATTGATTGCCTCATTAAAAGAAAATGCCATTGATTGCGCAATTGATGATTTTGGCACGGGTTATTCTTCTCTCACCTACTTAAAGCGCATACCGGCAAGCGTCTTAAAAATAGATCGTTCATTTGTAACTAACATAGCGCAAAGTAGTGAAAGCGCGGCTATTGCCAGCATGATTATCAGTTTAGGAAAAACCCTTAATATGGACATACTGGCAGAAGGTGTTGAAACACAAGAAGAACTTAATTGCTTAAAGGAACTTGGTTGTTTTCATTACCAAGGTTTCTATTTTAGCGGTCCACTTCCTTTTGATGAGTTTGCCAAACTATTTAACCTGAACTCTGGATAAGCAGCACTTGCTCAACATTCCTCTTCATCCAATTC
>CAJXRC010000245.1 GCA_913058405.1 uncultured Colwellia sp.
TGTAGATTTCAACGGTATCATCAAGGGTGATTAACTCTCCTTGGGTTAAGGTATCACCGTTTATAAATTTTTGAGTGAGTAACGTACCTTTATGAAGTATGTGATAACGCTTTAGTACCGATTCGGTATCCCAGTTATCAGCCAGGGCTTTATCGACGCAAAGCACCACATGGGTATGATTGCTCATCACTGCATAAGCACATATATCAATTGCAAACACAGTAGATAAAAACAACAAACGCTTCTCTACCCAACCACGACGATGCTCGTAGCTCTGCCCCGTCAGCGTGTTAGTACCGCATAAGAAAGACTGGCGAACACAACGCGACACACAGTGATAATAAGGCGTATCGATTAAACTGACTTGGCTTTTTCGTGATTGAGGCATAACAGTCGACTCAATAAAAGGGAACACGTATCAAGTGTAGTTTAGGGATGAAAATTAACCATTTTTATAATGGGTGTCTTCATTATGCTCTGGAGGCTAAGAGGGCTTTTATATGCGGGGAGGGAGGTTATTTTTCGTAGTGGTGTGGTCCCATTACGAGCATTACAAGAGCTCTATTAAATTTAACCCAAATATGTGGCACTAGCACTTTCAAAGGCATCTTAAGATAGTGGCCTCGCAAAAACATTATCGTGCGCGCAAAGTTACTCCAAGGTGTATTGATGAGATCGTGATGGGGCATTATTGCGGGCAATATAATATTTTTGATAAAGAAGTTTGTTGTCGTTACGTGAGTATAGCGCGCACTTTGGCCTGTTAAATTCTTCACTCTTTGCGTTTTGAAAATAGCATCAGTTAGCGCGCAGGCATAATATATCTCTTTGCTAAAGCCTAATTCATCCGCTAGTTGACAGATAGAAGTTAGTTGATATTTCTCTTCATAATCAGTTAATAACAGGTGAATATCAAATATATCGCGAAAGCTCTTTTCGTAATCTTCATTGTAGAATAAATGAATGATGCAGTGGATTACCATCATGGGGTCGCTAAGGGTAATTTTGCCACTCTCAGTGTGTTTAGTGGTACCAAATAGCAAACTTTCAGGGATTTCTATGCCTGAAATTGGAGGGATAATCGTATGATGAATATCTAATGTCACGCCACGCTCGGGATGATTGAAAGGAGGGAGTTCATGGGCCCATTTACGATAATATTGTTGGTCGTAATCATCTAATTTCTTTTCAACCCAACCGTAGCGTTTTAAGGTTGTTTCTACCAGAGCTAAATCGTCTTTGTAAACTAATATATCGATGTCAGTCATCACTCTCCCTTCGTGATTGCTGGTTTTATCGAGTACATATGCCGCGCCTTTTAAAAAGGTAGGCTGGCAATTAATAGTTTGTAATGTTTGGCAAAGATAATCAGTTTCTGTCTTGATTTGTTGTACTTGCCTATCGGAATAACGTTTTGCCGAATGCAAGTGCGCTTGAAAAAAGTCGGGAACAATAGGCAGCAATTCATTTGTTTTTAAAAAATAATAAAAAGCACCGAGCATATCTGCGCCGCGCAGTATTCTAAGCAGTTGTTCCCACTGAGGGAGGTCAAATTCAGCTAACGAGCAAGGTCGTGAAAATATAGCTCTGAATTGAGCTTGACTTAATCTTTGTTCCATTACATTACCAAGTCTGAAAAGAACGCGTTTAACCCGTCATAAGATGAGTAACTGAGATTGAAAAATTGACTTTTATCGACTACAGATTTTAATGTGTTGAAACCATCTATTCCCAGCACATTGTAGTTAAAGGCATGATGAACTAATCGTGAAAAACCGGCTGTTTGCGATAATTCCTCAATAGAAAGTGACTGATTTTCACGATATTTAGGAAAGACCACTGCAATCACATCAGCATCACATAGAGCGTTGAAGCCAGCCCTCGTCGTTAGTTTTACATGGGCGATATCGCCCTTATGTGTGCCAACCGCAACGGGAGACATTGTTGCGTCAGGGATTAACTCTCGGATCACCTCAATAGATTTGTTTTTGAGCGATGAAGGCCTGTGCATTGGCCGTACCTGCTGGTTTTCGAGGTTGATTATCGCCATTTCATCAGAGTAAACATACCAACCTGTTAACCCTAAATAGGTCGCTAACGTACTTTTGCCAGAGCCTGGTTGAGCAGGAAAAATGATCGCTTTGCCATTTTTAACAATAACCGACGAATGTATTAGCAGGTGATTAAAATCAAAAGACGCTATACACCAATTTAATCCCCATTCAATAGAGGGAAGTAATAGACTTTTCTTTATAGGATGAAAGGGACGTTGATTATCAAAATAAATTGATACTTGGGGTTTAATGAGTCGGCGTAGTAAGGATGTATTTTTGATCGTTAAGTGAAAATCGATTGGTTTATCGGGAAATAATCCTAAGCTGTCGTCATATAGGGTTGATAAGCTTGGCAAGATAAAGGATGGACAACCTTCTATCGCAAAGCGGTATACACCTAGATCTAAAATACTAGTCACAAATCCTCAGTGATAAAATTATGTTCAAGTAATTGGTTTTTGAGGGGAATAAGTGAAGAGTTACCCTTACACAGTGACGTGAACAAAGCCATATTTAAACTCCCTGTGGAAGTTCTAAGCTCAGCAAACAGAGAAAGAGAGAACTGAACACAGGAAGTGGACATATCGGTTGTGGAAAAGAAGATAAGCCCGCTGAGATCTGCGGGAACATGGCACTCTATATCACTTACTAAATCCACGTGTTAAAAGCTATGAGCATTCACCATATGGAAGGTTAGACTTATCTACATAGCCATCTGTAAAGCTACTTTCTAGTATACTGTAGTCAGTAGGGACTGAACCGCCGTTATTAATATACAAAACAGCCCATGCTTGCTGCACAAATTCTTCAGCATTGGCGTAAGGGCTTAAATCTCCATAAAAGCCATAATAGGCATTAAGGTAATAGGCGGCTAGATTCCATATACCACCAGTATTACTTAGCGCTGTTTCAATGTTTAGAGTCGCTTCAGGAATAGCGCCCATGCCATCTGACAATATTATGTTTGGCATATTTGTTATTTCGTTACGTACACTGCAGTAAGCGGCCGTTAAATTGTCTGAATGACCCAGCGAAAACATAGACCGAACTTTGTTGGTACTATTTTTAGATGGATTACCACTTTTCACATAGACACGCCAACTACCAGGTGAGCGCCCACCCACGACGAGCGGAATTTCGCAAACTGTCTCACTTGTGCGAGAACCGCCAGACAACCCCGAGGCATTACACGCCCCCCAAACAGATTGTGCCGGCAAAGTAGTTATCACTACTCCAGCGGTTGATTTCATTAAAAATTTACGTCTACTTTGAGCAGGTTGAGTGATAACTTCCGTTGTTTTTTTAGTCGTTAGCTCTTTCATTGTGTACCTACCTTAAAGATTAAAATCAACATAAACGAAATTCATAGCACTTACTTTCGGCTTGCTTACACATATTAACAAAAATTATAGTCTGTTTTGACAATTAATTTTAGTTACTTGAAAGTTTCATATTTAGTGCAATTCTTAATATTTAGTGCAAATAGTGGCGCTTTGTTTAAGCCGAAAAGTGCACGTAAGCCAGTAAGAATCTTTACTGCGATAATAACACTAATGTCGTAAAATGTTTCATAGTTAATAGCATAATGTAAATGCTTGTCCTTGATATAGCGTTAAATTAACTTTGATGAGCAATGTTTTCAGGCTCATGGAAGTATTTTATTTAATTTCCAGCAGTGCCTTTTTCTACTACAAAATCAGCAAAACGGACTTGCTCTTCTTCTGAGCGCAAACTGTCGCCATCTGCTAACGAGCGATAAATTCCCCATTTAGGTCTCACAAAGTCTTCACTTGATACACCGCGCCACATATCGATAAGGGGCTCATTAATATCAACTAAAATAGCATTGTCTTGCATGCGAGATATTTGCATGTAAAAAGCACCTTCTTCGGCAAAGGTCGCTTGTACTGTGATATTTAGCCACTCGTCAGTGATGGATGACCAGTCGGCTTTTATTAAGTAAATGTCGCTGGTACTTGTGCCATCAGCGTTAAACCCTTTGCTGTAGCGAACTTGTAGTTCATTGCCGGTACTGTCTTTATCCACCCCTGAAAGCGTAATCATTGGCTGGTCGTCATTGCCGTTGCTATTGTCTTGGCTAAAGTTTTTGGCTTTAAGCTGGAAAAAGTGGCTGAATTTTTTCGATAATTCTAGTTCATTTGGTATTTTAAATTTCCAACTAAACTGCATCGTTTCGCCTTGGTAACCTTTGAGTGCGGTAGGCGACTTGTCATAGGTTTTTATTTCATTGCGTTGTCGGTCAGACTCAACGCCTTTATTGAAATCTAATGCTTTGTGCGCCAGAAACACGAAGTGAGGACCCACCATGTTATCGCTATCTTCAACAATATGCGCAACCTCTGTGTGGTCGGTCGGGTACATATCAGGCGCCTCTATCGACCCTGCAGCAAAAACATTCTCAATTAGGTCATAAGCACTCAAGCCTGCGTTTGGCCCATCAGCAGATAGGGTGACACTCGATACGCTGTCAAAGGAATTAAACGGCGAGGTGACGCTTTGATCATCAGGTGAGCCTTCCTCGTTTGTGTTGCTGGTTATGGTTTGATCTTGTGTTGTAGCAGTTGTTGTGGAAAGTGAATCCCCAGAGCCACCACAACCCCATAACGCAGACGCGCATACCGCGCTTAAACATAAGTGAACTAAGTGCTTTTTTATCATTATTTTCCACATAGTAGAGTAATACCGTGCTGTTGTTTATTTCGTCAAGACAGTATGTTATTTAAGCACGAAGAGCGCAACATGACGCTCGAGCCATACAGGGATACTTGGTCGCAGCTCGCAGCCGTATAGGGCAAATAACGCTGGGCCGTTTGGCGCCCAGCTTGTTTAATGCTATGGCGCAAATCATCAGAATTGGGCAGCAAGGGGCTTGAATTAGCTGGGTTACTCCGCATGTTTATTGTAGGCGAAAATATAAACGGGAGGGGCTTTATGATAACGCAGTTACCTGAAAGCGAAGGTGCCACCATTGGGATTATGGTGACAGGTAAAGTTGATCAGGCTGAAGAGGAAAAGTGGATCAGCACTTTTAATGCATTGATCGCGCAGCACGATAAAATCAATGTCTTAGTCTTAATTGATGATAACTTTGATATAGGTTTAAAGGCCGCTTATGAAGACCTCAAGTGGACGTTCGGTCATCTTAAGCATATAGATAAACTTGCCATTGTATCAACTCGTAGAGTGATAAAGTGGCTGGTAGAAATTGACAGCCCTTTTGCCAAAATGGTTAATATCGAGGAAAAGTATTTCGATGTAAACGAGCTAAACAAAGCATGGGCTTGGGTTAAAAGTGAATGGGGCTGACACGCCATATATATCGGTAGTGGGGTCGAAAGGCCAAGTATTATGCAATAAAACAGGGTAAATAAAGGAAATCAATATGCAAAATTCCATACTGTTAAGTGAAATATTTGGCTGGATGTCATTGATCAATGTTGGTGTGTTGAGTGTAGCCTCGTTGGCTTTGATATGGTGGGGAGACAAAATCACTTCCATTCATAGCAGGCTGTTTGGCGTTCCGGTACCTCGATTAAAAAGCATGTACATGAATTATTTGGCACAGTATAAATTGCTTATTTTTGTCTTTAACTTGATTCCTTATATTGCATTAAAAATCATATATTGAACAAACATGCGCTACAAAGGCACGGGGCATGTTTTATACGAGTGAAATACCAGCCAACCTGAAGGTAAGAAATGTTCGCTTATACATTCACTGTATGGTAAAAAAATCTTTTACTAAGAATAGATTCACTCATGAGTAATAAAAGGACGCTGGCTGTATTATTTTTACTTTCCCTATGCCACGCATGCGCTACGGTGAAAACGCTCGCCCCCAAAGGAAATCACGTCGACATCGCTTACTATGATAAAAAGAGCTACTGTAATAGTATTCCGCGGGTATACAGCGGGCTCAGCCACAACGTTTGTTTAATGTACGGCGAGCCAAGTCAAACGCTAAATATGGGGGATTCCTTTAATGGGGTGCCTTATTTACTGATTGATAGCGCATTTTCTGCCGCTACAGACACACTTTTACTGCCCTACACCATCTACTCCCAAGCTACAAAAGGCTCGATTAAGGTTAATTAAACACTTTTGATTGCTACCAACTTTTAGGCTATTGAGCGTTCGATTTTTCTTGTTCTTATTCTTTGCTGTCTTCAGCCTCTTCCTGGGCTTTTTGTAATGATTTGTCTTTTCCTTTTGGATTTACAGCTGAAATTAGGCTTTTATTTTGTGCTTTGCTAAGCGGATAAATTCGGCTGATATTACATTTGAATCTGTGGTTATCTGGGGTAAATACGCTATCAAATCCAGCACTTAAGGTATTAGGGATGCGGGAATAAACCAGTAGAGCAGGTGAGTAGTTTATATCGTTACAACGCATAGTGAGTTTGACCAAGTACGAGCGAAACGGAGATGTCCTCAATATGAGGTATTGATCGCTTAATGATGTCCAACTGTCTAAATCGAATGCGCTGATGGTATTGCGCGCTTCAAGCTGTTCCGTGGTAATGAATTTTTCGATAATGGCAGTTTTTTCAGGATCAGATAATCGATTCGATGCACAGCCGGCTAATGCTAGCAACATAGCCATCAGGATCACGACACGTTTCATAGCAGCTCCTTTTCTATTGAAGTTAATTACTCCAATTAAGAGTATCAGATTAATCTTAAGTTTCAGGTAAAAAGCTTAAATTACAAGTTGTTACACTTTAAGGTAACGAGCCTTTATTAAAAGCAAGGGTTAAAAATTTGACCTTTATGTGGGCGGATTGTAGGCTGGCTAAGGTTAAAAAAGTGTCAGTATTAATTTAAGGAAAAATAAAATGAAAACAAAGGCAGTTACACTTATCTGTGCATTATTCTCGACAAGTTCAGCGCTCGCTGCTTCTCCTAACTGGGATTATATTCAAGGGGGGTATTACATTGTTAATATTTCCGATATTGATGGCTTAGATCCTCATGGCTTTGGGATCGGCGGGGCAAAATCACTTGGCAAAAATGTATTTGTCAGAGGTAGTTATAGTATGACAAATGACGACATATTTGACGGTGATGTCGATTTTGACCAAGGTAGCGCAGAAGTGGGTTATCGCTGTCTCTTATACACATCTCCGAGCCCACGAGACCGTACTAGATCTCGT
>CAJXRC010000246.1 GCA_913058405.1 uncultured Colwellia sp.
TATTCGTAACCAACAGAAGCATATTCCACCTATTTGATTCAAAGATAAATACTTAAATAAATGGAATGGTCCAACTATAAGCTGTTAAACAAGGACAAAAACAGTTGGCTTTTGCTCCTTCGTCGCTTATTTTAGCCAACAATTTTAAGCCTGTTATTTGGGCGTCATGTGTATTTCAAGGAGTGAGTATGAAATTACGCTACGTAGTTATTATTTCCGCATTATTAATGTCTGGGTGCTCATCAAATACTAATAACTCTATTTTCAGTAAAACTAAGGCGAATGTAGAACAAAGGGAAAAGCATTTACCAGAACATTTAAAAACAGGTAAAGTTACAGACTCAGATGTAAAAAGGGCTTATAAACATAGTCGTAATGAGTCGTTTTTTTCTTTGGTATTATCTTTGTTGGGGTGGTAATACACATAACAAGTCGTTAGAGCGGGACAAAAAACAGTTGGCTTTTGCTTCTGCGTCGCTAATTTTAGCAAACATTTTTTTGCTTGTTATTAGAGTGTTATAAGTATTAAGTTTAGAGGATAAGTTGTAGTGTTTTTATTAGTAATATTCATTGGAGAGATAGCAAAACTAATCCTCCTTAAGAAACAAAAATATTTTACCCCGATAAGAATTACTGGGATGTTTTTAGTTTTCGGCGGACTAGTTTTACGTAAAGTCTCAAGTAGCGACACCCAATTTGCTATTGTAGGAGGCTTGTTAGTTCTTGGTATTTTGGTCTATCTAGCTGGATGGAACCGTAAAAAGTTAATTCAAAGTAGTAACTCTAAATAGCCAGAAACTACTGAGGAATGAGCTTCCAAACTCATACAAGTTGCTCAAACGGACACAAGCTGCTTAGCAAAGCGTTAGCTGCTTAAATACTTAGCAGTTTTTATAATCTATAAGGAAATTAATATGAAAATTTTAATGAAATCGAGTTTAGTTGCACTTGCCGTCATTACTTCGAATTTTAGCCTTGCTAATGATATTTCTTCTGATTTCTTACAGACAGAGATAGAGATTGCTCATAAAGAATACCTTCATGGTTCACATGAAGTAGCAATCTTTGCAATGGAATCTATAATCAGGTTACAAAAATCCGATCAATCTAATGATCTATTAAAAAAAATTGGCCCACCGAGTCTTTCATTCTCATACATTCGTTTGGGTTTCTTGTATGAAAAATCTGGTTTAAAGCAAGAAGCAGATAAAGTGTTTTCTCATGCTATTTCTAGTTATAAGTCTGTATCTAATGGAAGCGAAACAGTAACACTAAAGATATTAAAAAATTATGTTAACGAACTTGATGCAATTGCAGCTAACAGGATTTTTAAGTCGGACTCGTAACAGTTGGCTACGTATCAGTGTTACCCACAATTAGTAGACACCTTCTATAGTTAGCATATGTTTAACAATGTAAGTCGAATTAATTAAAAAAAAGCCACATAAAATGTGGCTAAAATAACAACAAACAACATGTAAGTAAGTTAAACCTGAGTTTTAGTGATCATGCTCCTCTTCACCAGCAACACCTAACCACGCTGCTTTACCAGGTGTGAATGTTAAATCAAAGTGCCCAACTACGACACCTTCATGTAAATCAATTTCAGTAACTTCTTGCTCATGAACGATATAAATAATCTCGTGGGCTTTTGAAGAAATAATGAGTGGTTTTGAATCTTCCGCTAGGGCACTAAATACTTCAATACGACTATCTAATTGCCAATTATTTTCTGCTGAAAATACGTTTAATTGTCCCGTATTATCAAGAATAAGCATATGCTCGTTATGACCATCAAAGCCATACGTTACTGAAGTTAGTGCTTCTTCTTGTTGCCAATTAAACGGGCTGATTTGCTGCGTAGTTAAATCAACTAGAAAGAAACTACCACGTGCATTACCAATCATCACATTATTTTCTGAACTGCCCTTTAGTGAGCCTATGCGAAGACCTTCTGGCATGTCTGCAGGGTTAACAATTTTTTGTGCCGTAAATACATTATCTTGCTGCTCTATAGATAAAACTCCATCACTACAGGCAAAAGCAATATGGCTATCTGTTTGAAAGCTACCATGTAGGTCAGGGCATTTAACATCAAATAGTTGTTCTTGGTGAAAGTGATCATCATGTACTTCAAGCAGTGCTACCTGATCAGGCAAACTACCTTCGGCATCAATTTCCCGATGAGTAGCCAATACAAATTCACCACGAATTTCAGCAGTTCCATGCATATAAGTTTCAAAGTGATGGTTTGCAATTGTTTTTTCTGCCGCAATACTTTCGTCACTCAACAAACTTAATGATGCATTAGCACCTGTATCTTTGTTGCCATCAAAAAATATTGCTACTTGTTCGCCGCGAGGGACAAAGTGAGTTGGTTTTACATCATTTAACGTAAAACTTGTAAGCTCAGGTACATCGGTATGTTGATCAAAGTGATCACCGTGTGCTTCTTGCCATAAGCCGCCATCAATAAATTCAACCCTATCAAACGAGCGCTGCACCGCTACCGCATAACGGTTTTCAGGGCTCGCGTATAAATATTCTGCAGGGTTGGTAATCGAAATAGATTCAACTAAGGCATTATTTTCAAGGTCAAAAATATGTACTACAGCTTGTTCACTATCCGCAATAGCTAAGCGACCTTTACCTAACTCCTCTTCGTGATTGTCATGGTCATTATCGATAGGCGTTGGGGTTTTATCTAGCTCGGTAATAGTTGTTTCACTGTCACCACAACCAACAAGTACTGTGGCAGCACAGGCCAATAATAAGCTTTTTAACGAGATGATTTTCATGAATGTCCTTTAAAATATAAAGTGATGCGCCTCTCTATTGAAAGGCGCTAAATTTAAATTGAATGTAAGATTGAATTGATTAGCTGGTTAAAATGAACCGCGTAAACCCAGCGCCACTGAACGTCCTGCTAGCGGTGTTAAATCCTTTAAGAATGAGGTGTGCACTTGTGCGTATTCATCTGTTAAGTTAGTTGCTTTTAGATACACAGCTAAGTCGTGCTGTCCTAAAGAAAAGTGATAATTAACATTGGCATCAACCATGACATAACTGTCTGTTGAGGTTTCTAGTTCGGCAGTATGCGTTTGTTCAAAATAGTGGCTGACAAATAAGTCGGCAGAAACACTGTCGCCTTGATAACTGAACTCGGTCGCAATACGGGCAGGTGGTGTTCGAGGTAATTCTCCACCCGCATCTAAACGTGCTCGAAGCACATCACCTTGTACTCGCCAGGTAAACTCATCAGACAATTGCCAAACAAGCTGTGCCTCAAATCCATATAAGGATACATCTTGCGCGGTAAAGGTATAAAGCGGTAACGTATGGGTTTCTTCTGCTTCACCACCATGGTCGTGTCCGCTGTGATCATGACCATCACCGGCAGAAAAGCCAGTCGCTTGCTCATAGTAGTAATCATCTATTTGGTTATAAAAAGCATTAAAGATAAAACCAAAGTCACCCTTAAATTTACGTAAACTTAGATCAATATTATTGGCGGTTTCCATGACAATATCATGTTCAGCCAAACCAAAGTGAGCAGCTTCACCGTGGTCATCATGTAATGAAAACAAAGCACCTACTTCATATGAGCCGGTACCAATATGAGGACCAAAAGATAATAATTCGGCAGCAGATGGCGCACGTTCTGAATGAGATAATGATAAACCTACATTATAACCATCGGTGAAATCCCACACTAGACCAGCAGAAAGACTAATTGGAGTAAAAACATGTTCGACATTAAAATTGCGGGTATAACTTTGTGGTGCATGAGCTCCATGATCGTGCGAGTCGTGTCCTGCTTCTTCGTCCGCGTCGTGATCATCATGACCAGACTCAACGAGTTCAAGTTCTGGCAAACGAACTTTAGCCGCGGTCACTTCAGTACGTTCAATACGCGCACCAAGTTGTACTAAAAAGTCACCAAAATGACGTTCTTCTATCCAGGCTAAACCGAGTGAATTTGTTTCTGATGGCGGTGTAAATGCCTCCTCGCCAACTGCAGTAAAATCACTTTGTTTATAGTGAAGACTTAAGCCACCACGCCAATCCAAGAAGTCTTGATGCAATAGTTCAACTCTCGCTTCTATCGATTCGTTATCAAAGGTAGTGCCAACCAAACCTAACTCTACTTCTGTATGGCGATAATCAGTATAACCAACTTTAGTGTTAAGTGATTTTATCACATTATTGTCAAAACTAAGTTCGCTTAATAGTTGAAAGCGATTTTGGGTTAGGTCGGCAGAAACTTCTATATCTTCATCGCCATGACTATGGCCTGGTATACCGTATTCTTGTTCTAAATTCTGATAAGACAAGCCAACAAAGCCGTTATCTAATAAATAACTGGTACCTAAGGTAAAGCCACTTGATTTCGCCGCTGAATTAGCGACTTCGTCAACACCATCTTTTTCAGGTATTTGATAGTTCTCGCTGTCGCGATAAAAACCATCCGCATGTACCGCAATATTACCGGTACCACTGGTAAACGAGCCAGACGCTAATGTCTGCTCATTATTACTATTGTATTCTGTTAACCATTCACCTGAAGTCTCTGTACTTTTAGGAATACTGTCATTAACAATATTCACTACACCACCAATAGCACCACTACCATAAAACAAGGTTGCTGGGCCGCGAAGAACTTCAATACGCTCACTGGTTGATGTTTCAGTAGAAACAGCATGGTCGGGGCCAACACGTGAAGCATCGCCAGCATCTAAACCATTTTGTGTAATTAATACTCGTGGTCCGTCTAAACCACGAATAATAGGGGTACTGGCTACACCACCATGAAAACTACTATGAACTCCCACTTCTTTGTTTAACGTATCACCCAAGGTATTCGCTTGGCGCATACGTAAACTTTCACCGTGTAATACAGTGATAGGCAATGCTGATTCAATATTTGAGCTATGAAAAGGAGTCGCGCTAACATCAATAATTTCTAGTGCTGATTTATCTAATTGTACCGTGAGTTCAGGGTTCTGATTTTTAGCTAAGTCGACTTGAATATTTTTATGTACGTATGCGCTGGCAACGACATGTAATTCATACTTTCCTAGTTCAACCGTTAGGTTAAATCTACCGGTATTATCGGTGCTGGTTACAATGTTGGTGCCCATAACTTTAACCGTGGCACCGCTAATAATCTTGCCTTCTTCGTTGGTAATAAGACCTGTTATTTGCTCAGCAAGTACTTGAGTACTTGAAGTAGCCAAGGCAAATGCACTTGCCAGTAATGTAAACTTATTCATGTTAAGATTATATTCCAATGTGATAATGTAACAATTTCGAAGATGTTATATTATCACATTACAAAAAGCAACAAGTGTAAACACCTTATATATTTAATGTGACTTTATAGCTGCATTTTTATGAAAGGGTGTTACCTGTAACAATTGAAAATTGCGATAGTAAATCTTAAAACTCAATCATGGTAGACGTACTTTGATGGTTTCGTTATTGATTGAATCATCAGTGGGCTGATGTTAATTTTGTTAGGTAAATTTTGTTATCAGGTGGTCGTAGGTTTGGGGAGGAAGGGGGGAGCAATCTAACTCGCGCTCTATGTCTCTTTTTAACTATAAGTGGAAGCTAGAAGTAGGAGTTATAAGTGATAACATCTAAGTTTATCTACGCCGTAATGCCCTTTATTGATATGTAAGCATTACGGCATCTTGATCGTTAATGTAGTTTTGAAAGAATTTCTTCAAACAATACTTGAATTAGTTTACCGCCGTTCTCTGAACTCCAGTCTTGCGCTAATTCGGCAATTAACTGGTTTGTCGAAGTAAGCGTCACGCCATGACTTTCCATTCTTCTTAATGCAGTTTCATCTGCAAGTGTGGTTGGAGAGCCAGAACCATCAACGACAACCTGTACATTATATCCATTGCTAATAGCAGTAATTGCTGGATAAACGACACAAACATCGGTTGTGATACCTGCAATGATAATGTTTTTTCGTCCCGTAGCTTCGACTGCTGCGGAAAAATTTTCATCTTTTAAGCTGTCGACAACACCAGCTCGAAGGATGCGGTTTTCGTAAGCTTCAGGTACAGCTTGAATCAACTCTTCAAAAAGAGGCCCTTGTGCTTGATCTTCCATGCTGGAAGTTAAAATTAGTGGCATCCCCGTTTCTTTTGCTGCGCGGGCTAAAGCTACGGTATTCTTTTTAATTTCATCAAGTGCTAGTGAGCCAACCCAGCCCATAGTGCCAACCTGATGGTCGATAAGTAACATCACTGAGTTTTCGGGTGTAAAAGTTGTTGTATTCATAATTGACCTCTTATTTAAGAAATTTGGCTAATGCCATGTGTATGCAGTTGCTGTATTTTTTGTACTCCTGCGATTAAATTGGTTCTGTTGCTATGAACCGATGCGCCATTACTAATGATTTTTTGGTTGAGTGGCACACCTAAAACCAATAAAAACTCTGCCTCTTGGGTTGACGCATTAACAACCAAGTCTTCGTTTCCTTTTTCAAATATACCCAATTCGCCTGCCGATAAATGTACGCCCCCTGTATCAACAGAGCCATGTCGTACATAAATAAATGCTGTGGTTTGAGATTTTTGGCTTAAGTGCTGCCACTCACTTTCGGCTTCAAGATTGACATGAAGGTAGGTCATATCTACTGGTGCTTGTGCGGTGCTTTTTTTGTGTTGAAACTGGCCGATAACTATTTTGGTTTTTGAACCATCGGCCTCTACAACGGGTATGTCTTGCTGCTGTAAAGTAGAATAGGTAACTGGCCCCATTTCTTGAATATCTTCAGGTAAAGCAACCCAAAGCTGGAATGCATCAGCGATGTGCTTATCGGGATATACCGTTTCTTTATGCAAAACTCCTGCACCCGAAGACATTACCTGAACGCCGCCAGCTTTGAGCATACCTGAGTGTCCACCTGTATCCTCATGGCCTATATCACCTGTTTGTGGGTAGCTTATTGTGGCAACGCCAGAGTGCCCATGAAAATCAAATCCTGCTGTACCTTCTACGTTTGGAAGATAAAAGTGATCCCATAGCACAAAAGGGTTGAGCTCTGTAACATTTGCAGAATTCACAAAGCTACTTACTGGGCCATGTCTATTGCCTGTCTCTTATACACATCTCCGAGCCCACGAGACCGTACTAGATCTCGT
>CAJXRC010000247.1 GCA_913058405.1 uncultured Colwellia sp.
GATCTACACTATCCTCTTCGTCGGCAGCGTCAGATGTGTATAAGAGACAGAAAATAATAAGTAAGTGTAAGGAACTAAATGGAATGAAATCTACTTTTAACTTGTTAAATAATACCACCGCGTTAACGCAACTCTCGTTTTCATCAGTATTTATCAATTTATTATCGTTAGCGCTGCCTTTCACCATGCTACAAATCTACGATAGAATTTTACCTAACCAGAGTTATGGTACTGCAACAGTACTAGTTATCGGAGTAGCCATAGCCATATTACTTGAGCTGTTTCTTCGGTACGCAAGAAGCTGGGTACTCGCATCTTCGGCGGCTAACTTTGAATTACAAACCACGATAAATGTTGTAAACAAGGTAATGGAAGCTGATCACCAACCCCTAGATAAAATGGGCAGTGGTAGTTTATTTAATAGCTTATCTGGCATTGCAACAATGAGGGATTTATATTCAGGGCAAGCTGCAGTTGCTTTGATGGATTTTCCTTTTGTGTTAATTTTCCTCGGGTTAGTGGCTTATATTGGCGGACCTTTAGTTTTTATTCCCATTGTGGTTTGGTTTGTTGTTATTTCGTTGGTGTTACTGATAAGTAAAAATCTATCAAAAGTAACGGATGAATTATCGGCTACAGACAGCCAGCGCTCGTCAATTTTACTTCACGTGTTGTCAGGTCTTACGACAGTCAAAGCGTTAGCACTAGAGCAACGTTTATCGCGAGAATACCGAGAGTTAAACTTCAAACGATTAGCAGAACAAGAAAAAATCGATTGGTTGTCAGCTAAGCTGCAAGAATTAATTCAAGGTGCCTCCCAAGCAACAACACTCATTCTAGTGTTATTGGGTTGTTTATCAGTATTAAATGGTGATTTAACAACGGGTGGTTTAGCAGCCTGTTCAATTTTAGCGGGAAGGGCTGTTGCTCCGCTGAGTGCTATAGTCAGTCTTCGCTCTCGAATTGCGACAGCAAAAGTAGCAATGGCTAATGTTGATGAATTATTGTCACTACCCAAAGAAGCATTTACCAGTGCCAAAATCTATAATGAAAAATTACCGTTAGGACCAATACAGTTCAAGGCGGTTAATTTTGAACACATGGGTGCAAAACTAACTCAATTGTCATTAACTATCCAAGCCGGTCAGCTTTGTACTATTCAATCAAATCCTCTAACGCACGCAAGTGCAGTTCTGCAAACACTCGGCTTATTCAAACACGTTAATGGTGGCTGTATTTCTATTGATGGTGTGGAAATAGCTGAACATGCGGCGAATGAATTTCGTCAATCGGTTTTGTATGTACCTCCTTGGCCAACGTTATTTGCAGGCAGTTTGTTAGAAAATATGACCATGTTTCAACCGCAGTATGAAAGTTTAGCAATGCAATACGCAAACGTTTTAGGGTTAACAAATACCATTGCTCAATTACCCGCAGGTTATGCAACACAAGTAACAGAAGACAATAACAAAATGATTGGTAAAGGCGCTATAAAGTTGATGGCGATCATACGCGCCATTGTGCAAAGTCCTTCTATTGTGTTGCTAGATGAACCCATGATTGCGCTTGATTCAGACTCCCAAGCAAGGTTGTTAACCTTACTTCGATCGCTGAAAGGTGAGATGACTATGTTAGCGGTTTCCTACTTTGATGAATTATCAGAAATAAGTGATGTCACAATGACCCTGACAAATGAGCAAGGGAAAAATACGGTATTGTCTGAAAAAAGAGGGTCTACTCATGAATAATCATAACGACCTTAAAGTTGCATTAATTGCACTATTGCAACAGTTAGGTTTGCACTCTCAAGCGAATAGCATTTCTGTAGATACACGGCTAGATAAATTAGATACCACTGAACTTTTAGATGTTTTAAGAAAATACAGTCTTAATTTTCATGTTCGGCCGATGAACAAAAAAGATATAGACCATACGTTATTACCTTTTTTGGTTATTCCTCAAGAGGATGAGGCCTTTGTTTCAAGACGTAAAAACAATCAATATGAGCAGTTAACAAGCGAACAGTCTTGGAAACGGGTTTCTTTTAGGGAAGATTTTGAGCAGGCAAAAGTCATTATTATAGAAAACCTGCCAACTAAGAAATCTTCAAGTAAAACGTTTTCACAGCATTTATCAAAACAAAAGAAATGGTATAAACCAGTATTTTGGCTGAGTTTGTTATCAAGTTTAACGGGATTAGCAGTACCTTTATTTACTATGTCTGTTTATGACAGAGTCATTGGTGGACAAGCACCCGATGTACTACCTCAAATAGCCTTAGGCGCCTTTATCGCATTAGCCATATTAATTGGCAGTCGGCTTATTAGAGCCAAAATAGTGGCCAGTGCTAGTAATAAGTTTGCGCGTGACTTATCAGATATAACCTTCAGTAGACTATTAAGAATGCCGCTGATGGTATTGTCTCGCGTTGGTCTGTCAAATCACATCGCAAGAATGAGAAATGCGGAAAAAGTAAGAGGCATGGTTTCAGGACCAGGTGGTGCAGGGTTAATCGATTTACCCTTCACCATCATTGCTTTTTCAGCCATTGCCTTGTTAAGTGGCTGGTTAGTCTTAGTTCCTATTATTATGCTGTTTGTCTATTACTTAGTGATGAAGTTGCTAAATCGCTATACCGCACGTGTAGTGCCGACCATCAACAGTGAATATCAAAACTCTATTAATGAGTTATCTAAAAATGTGTTGCAACTTAAAGCCAGTGGACAAACTGAAGCACGAAGAGTTGAGTTTTTTAGGCAGTGTCGAGAATCTTGTAGACAAAACTTCCTTTTTGCAAAACGTAACGGATTAAAAACGGCTACGGCTCATGCATTGAGCATGCTTACGGCGTTAGCGACTGTCTTTACTGGGATCTTCTTAGTCTTAAATCAAAGCATTACCGCTGGCGCTTTAATCGCCTGTGTGATGTTGATTTGGCGCATTACCGGACCTGCTCAATTAGCTTTTTCATCAGGGCAAAAATTCACCATGATGAGTGGTGCTATTCAACAGTTCGATCGATTCATGGGGGCAAGCCCAGAACAAAATGAATACCGAATGGAACAACCCGACAGAGAAACTGCGCCAACGATTAAAATAAACCAAATAACCTTGAGATACAGTGCCAACCAAGAACCCGTATTATCAGGTGTTTCTGCTGATATTGAATCAGGTGACTGTGTCGCTGTGATTGGTCCTAATGCCTGTGGCAAAACATCCTTGTTATTGTCTTTACTTGGCGTAGTTGAACCTCAGGCGGGTTTTATTATGGTGAACAATAAAAACTTAAAACAATATGACCCTGAAACCTTTAGGGAGTACACAGGATATTGCCCAGCAGAGCCTGATTTATTTCCGGGTACGTTGGCGGATAACTTGCGCATTGCAAAACCTGATGCGACCGATGAAGAATTAATTGCAGCATTAAAACATGCAGGAGGTGAATCATTATTTATCGCGCTCAATTCAAATTTGAACGTCATGTTAGAAAACAACGCGTCAAACATGCTTTCGGCCGTAGAAGGGAGTTATATAAACTTAGCCAGAGCATTTCTTAAAAAGTCTAATTTTATTATTTTAGATGAACCCTTAGCAAACAGAAACCCACAAGCGAGAAAAGCCTTTAGCAATACGATTTTAGGCTTAAAAGGAAAGGCGACAATTGTCTTTAGTAGTCATGATCCAGAGTTAATCAAACTGGCTGATAAAGTGATTGTTTTAGATAAAGGTAGCGTTGTTTATGCAGGACCAATCCCCGAAAAAAATTCACAAGAAATGGAGTCATCAAATCATGAATAATCGCCAACTTGCTAACCGTCAATGGCCCGAGCATGAATTTTCTGATGCTATTGAAGCCCCGATAGAACGAAAAGTGATCAAAAATATAACCTATATGATTTTAGGTTCGATATTCTGTCTATTACTGTGGTCTATTTTTTCAAAAGTTGAGGAAATAGCTAAAGCACAAGGACAGGTTGTTCCTCTTGGTCACCGACAAGTTATTCAAAGTCAGTTAGGCGGCACTATTAACGCGATTGTTGTCGAAGAAGGTGACGTGGTTAAAAAAGGCGATGTTTTAGTGAATTTTATTGCGATTAATAGTCAATCTGCAAAAGAAGAGTTGGCGAGTAAATATGCTAATTTGATGATGAAAAAAGAAAGATTATCGGCGTTTAAAGAAAGACGTGAAGCTAATTTTAATGATTATAACGAGGTATATCCGAGATTAGCACTTCAACAACGTCAAGCATTAGGCAGTATGAATAGTGAACTTGTTGCTATTGAGTCATTATCAAAATCGGATGTGGCTAAATCTCAAGCAGAATACAATGCCGTAGAGAAAGAAATTCCGGCATTAAAAGATCAAATTATTGCCTCTGAAAAAACATTAGCAATGATGACAACGCTTGCTAAAACGGGTGGTATCTCGCAGTTAAAGCTTTTAGAAACCAAACAAAAACTAGATTCATACCAACGTGAATTGAGTGTTTTAGAAGGGAAAGAGCAAGTGCTGTCTAAAAACATGTCTAATTTAAATGAGCAACTTAATAATAAGAAAGCGTCTCTCTTAAAACTTGTAGGTGAAACATTAACAGAAACACAAGGTGAAATTCTTGCCGTTGAAGCAAGACAAAGATCATCAGATTCAGATGTTTCACAAAGCACCGTTGTTGCGCCTGTTAATGGCATTATTCAATCAATACCCAGTAGTAGCGTTGGTAGTGTTATTCCTCCTGGGGGCACAGTCGCGGTTATTGTCCCCGTTACAGAGAAAGCATTGCTGGAAGCTAAATTATCCCCAAGAGATATTGGTTTTGTTTCTATCGGTCAAAAGGCCAGAATTAAAATCGATGCCTTTGATTACAGTCGATATGGCGCTTTAGACGGCATAGTTAAAAAAATATCACCGAGTACAGATGCAGATGAAAGAGGTGGTGTTTTTTATAAGGTGCAAATTGCCATTGATAAACCCTATTTTGGCAAAAACCCTGGTGACTTAGAGTTAATTCCAGGCATGACAGGTGAGGCTGATATTGTTACGGGTGATAAAACAATATTTCAATATTTATGGAAGCCAGTATTTACTAACGTAACTAGTGCTTTTGGTGAAAGATAAGAGGCTTTACTATGACAAACGATAAAGATAAATCAGATCCAAAAGATGAAGTTGGTACAGAAGAAATTAAAAAAGCGCATGACTTAAAGCTATCTCAAGAAAAAGCACTTAAAACGGATAAAGAGGTAGAGCGTTTAAAAGCGAAAGAGTTTAAAAGCACATCTAGCTATCAAGGTGCTTCTAATGCTGATTTGGTTGCAGACAAGTCATCAATACTTATTGCAGAGAATCAAAAAAACTCAGAAGAAAATGCAAGCCCCGAAGAAACTATTGATGACTCTGATTTAGTAGCGAGCAATTCAGAACAGAGCAGCTTAGTCGATGATACAAATAAATCTTTAAATGAAAACATCAGCGATTTGGTTACTAATCAAGATGAAACGTCAGAGCAAATAGCGGGTAATGCAAAAACACCTCAATTGACTAGAATAGGCAAAGGAGGGGGAGTAACAACACCAGAAGGTGCAACCGTTCATTTTTCCAGCGAATATAATGTGAGTTCGCAAGTAGGCAATGAGAATATAGCGAGCAATAGTTCTGTAAATGCTTTAAAAGAACCTTCAAGTCAAGTACCGCCTCTACATCAAACAATAACGACAGATGCATTAGTAAATGCTACTGAGCAGTTAACTGATAAACCTAAAACAGGTGGTTACACACAACCGTTATCAAAAGAAGTCCCACAAATAGCTGCAGTGCAATCTCCTGAGCAAACTCAACAAAAAGTACCTGAGCCCCAACATCAAGAAATACCGCTTTCGGCGGTTATTACACTTAATGAAATTACGCTCGATAACACCATCAATAATGCTGAGGCCTCAGCATTAGTTCAAATAACAGGTACGGTAGGTGGAGATGTAAAAGATAATGATTTAGTGACATTAACCATTGGTAATCAAGTTTTTAATGGTGTGGTAGTTAATGGCATATTTCAAATAGCAGTATCGGGTTCTTCATTATTGAACGAAGATAAAGTTATTGCCGAATTAACCGTGAATAATGCAGAAGGGCATTCTTTAACCGTTTCGACAGAGCAGCATTATCTTGTGGATACTTCGATATTTGCCAAGGATGATCAAAGTACTGCGGTTGAAGATCAAGGGCCTTTGGCTACATCAGGCAATGTGTTAGGTAACGATGATCAAGATAGCACTCATGTTACCACAACAGATTTTGTTGGTCGATTTGGTATATATCAGTTTAAGACCGATGGTAGTTATACCTATGAATTAGATAATACAAAAGTACAAAGTTTTCGAGCAGGTGAACATCAAGAAGACTTTGCCTACTATGAAATTAAAGACAATGCAGGTAATACAACAACAGCTAAACTAACAACACTAATTGAAGGTACGAATGACAGAGGTATTATAGTAGGTACTTCCACAGTTTCGCTTACTGAAGATAAAGACGTTCACTCAGGCGTCAATTCACATGAGCTGCGTGTTGATGGAGCACTCACCGTAACTGATGTTGATGCAGGTGATAATCAATTTTCCGCTGACATTATACAAGGTCAATTCGGTACACTATCTATTAACAACCTAGGTCATTGGACGTATACTGCAGATAATTCACAGTCGAGTATTCAAGGGCTTAAAACCGGCGAATCAGTCACTGATACGGTACTTGTTCATTCAGTTGATGGCACGTCACAGCATGTATCGGTAACCATTAATGGTACTGACGACAAAGCGGTAATTTCAGGTAATTCAACAGCACAACTGACCGAAGATAAAGACGTTCATGCGGGACAACTCCGTATCGATGGCGCCCTTACTGTTACCGATAACGATAATGGCCAAGCACAATTTAGTGCAGAGTCGATGCAAGGTCAGTTTGGCACCTTATCGATTAACAATTTAGGCCACTGGACTTATACTGCAGATAATTCACAGCCAATTATTCAAGGCTTAAAAACAGGTGAGTCAGTTACTGATACAGTATTAGTTCATTCCGTCGATGGCGCAGAGCAGCAAGTATCGGTAACCATTAATGGTACTGACGACAAAGCGGTAATTTCAGGTAATTCAA
>CAJXRC010000248.1 GCA_913058405.1 uncultured Colwellia sp.
ATCATGACCACTAGGATGCTGAAAAACACGCAAATCAAACTGCGGTGCAATAGCAAAAAGATGGTCAAAAATATCAGCTTGGATTGTTTCATAAGCTAGCCAATCAGTAGTATCAGCAAAACAGTAAATTTCCAATGGCAAACCTGTTTGTGTCGCTGTTAACTGCCTAACCATACAGGTTAAATCATTACGGATATGACTATTTTGTTGCAAGTACTTAGTGATATAAGCACGAAAAGTTCCGATATTAGTCAATTGTCGACTATTGAGAGAGGTAAATGGTTGAGCAACATCATCGCTTTTATTATGCTGTTCACTTAATGCAAGCTCTTGCTTTTTATCACTAAGGTAGCCTTGTAATAAATGTGCATTAGTCAGCTGATTTATTTTTTCAGCGCTGTAAAAGTCAATACTGGCAATATCAATAATAACCGTACGCTTGATACGTCGAGCGCCGGTATGGTACATATTGCGCCAGTTTTTAAAAGAGTCACTAATCAATGCATAAGTTGGCACTGTGGTAATAGTTTTATCAAAGTTTTCTATTTTTACTGTACTAAGGCCTATTTCTAGCACATCGCCGTCCGCACCATATTTGGGTAACTCAACCCAGTCCCCTGCAACAACCATTCGATTCGCTGAGATCTGAATACTCGCAACCAAGCCTTTAATCGTGTCTTGAAAAACTAACAGTAACACCGCAGTTAATGCACCCAAACCACTTAATAAATAGACCGGTGAACGATCAATGATAAGTGAAACAATGATAATACTTGTCACTAAATACAATGCTAATTTGATGATTTGAATAATAGCACTTAACGGAAGAAATCGTTGTTTCGCACTTTCTTGGTAGATACTTCGACTGACATTTAATAAAGCACTAATACAACGTGCAATTTGAAAGGTAAGTAGCACTTTGCTAAATAAAATGAGTAAAGTGCTGGCAATGTTACTGACTTCTAAAATAAGTGGTGTTAAAAAAAGTATTAATACAAACGGTAGTAATAGCGCCATGCGACTGAGCACGCCATGCTCCATCAATGCATCATCCCAAGTATTTTTGCTGTTAATAATGACCTTATTCATTAAGCCTAAGACTTGGTATTTCGCGACATAATAACTTAGGCTGGAAATCAAAAAGATTAAACCTATGCCAACAGCTGTAGCACTACTCGCTAAATATTCTGAGCTCAGGCCTTGTTCACTCAGCCAAACACTGATCAGTTCATTCATACACTATTCCTGTCATATTATTAGCAAGTGAAGTTTCAGAAGCATCAAGCCTTAAAATTTAATCATCACATTGAGCATTATCTTGTTGTATCATTTTTTCAAGTCTTGCATCTTTATCATGCCAAAATTGCGTTAACCATTTTTGAAAAGCAACTCTGTCGTTACGATCTGAAAAATCGATATGACCCACCTCACTAGCAATATCTAGCGTCCGAATTTCAATATGTACCTTTTCCACTTGCCCGTAGATAAAATCACTAAAATTTGGAATGCCATCGGGATAATAAATTGTAACATCAACAATTTTAGTTAAATGCTCACCCATGGCATCCAAGACAAAAGAAATTCCGCCTGATTTAGGTTTCAACATATGTTGGAAAGGAGAACCTTGCTTATCATGCTTTTTTTGAGTAAAACGCGTACCTTCAATAAAGTTCATCACACTGACGGGTTTATGTTTAAACTTAGCACACGCTTTTCGAGTCGTTTCTAAGTCTTTACCACGCAGATGAGGATTTTTCTTCAAAAATGCTTGGCTATATCGTTTCATGAAAGGAAAGTCGAGAGCCCACCAAGCCAAACCTAACAGTGGCACATAAATCAGCTCTTTTTTTAAAAAGAATTTTAGAAAAGGAATATTTCCGTGTAACGCCCGTTGTAAAACAACGATATCAACCCAGCTCTGATGATTTGCTAGCACCAAATACCAATCATCCACATTAAGAGCTTCTAAACCTGTCACCACAATACGCGTCTTAGTAAATATATTTTGAATGAGGCTATTGGTTGCAACCCAGTTACTGGCCATCAAATCAAGTAGATAACTGAAGATTTTCTTAGAGAAATCTAATGGAATTAACGCTTTAAATAGTGAAAAAACTAAAATAGGTAACAGCCAAAATACTGTATTAAGGCTATATAGAAAAAAAGATATAAAACCGATCAATTTGGCAGGTAAAAAATTTAGCATAGCTTGATAATAACTACTAATAATAGATAAGTGACACGGGTAACGTCATTTAATCACGATTCAGCTACAAATTAAATTTTTTTATTACGCGACTATTACGCAACTCATTTTAAAATCGGACTATTCGATAAATAATCATTAAATAAAATTTATGGGTAAAAAGTGATCTCTTTTTTTTTATCACGCCATAATTAAGCTTTTTTAGGGAATTTAAGGGGCTAAAACACATAGTTACATGCAATTACTTTGTAAAACCATTAAAAGCAGTCTTTTTTGCATTTTCCAATAGTGAATAATTAACGTTAATAATTGAGTTTTTAATCAGTTTCAAGCATACTCAAAGAAGCATAATAATAGGAGATAAAATGAACTTTAATAGAGCTGTAATCAAAGTCGGTAGTGCTTTAGTAGCACCCAGTCGCGATGGTTGTAGTGGCCAATATACCTTAGCAATTGCACAATTCATTACCAAATGCCAACAGCAGGGTAGAGAAATCATTTTAGTTTCATCCGGTGGTGTGGCAGCTGGTCGTACTATCATCCAACATGGCTCGCCAAAACTATCACTCTCCACGAAAAAAGCCATGGCAAGCGTTGGTCAAATGCAAATGATGGCTAATTGGCAGCGTTTCTTTGATATTCCTTGTAGCCAGATACTTATCACCCAAAATGATTTGGCCGATAGAGAACGCTTTATAAGCATTCAAGAAACAATAAAAATTCAACTAGCCAATGGCGTACTACCCATTGTTAACGAGAATGACACGGTTACCACTAAAGCTCTCGCCATCGGTGATAACGATAACATTGCCGCGTTAGTTGCCCAAGCTTGTGAAGCGGACAGTTTATTCATATTAAGTGATATCGATGGTGTCTTTACTAAAGACCCGAATATCAATGATGATGCAGTATTAATTCCTAATATCGATAAGATTACTGATGAAATTTATGCCATGGCAGGCACAAGTCGCAATCCCCTAGCTAGCGGAGGCATGAAAACCAAAATACAAGCCGCTGAAAAGGCTGTTGAACATGGCATAAACACCTATATTCTTAACGGCACCAAAAGTGAAGTATTTAGCTCGCTTTTAGCTGAAATTAATCCAGGCACCCGTTTTGCTGCAGATAAAGATATTATTACCGCCAAAAAGCATTGGTTAAAGCATACCTTAAAAAGCCGAGGTAAAATCAAACTTGACCCAGGCGCTGTCAATGCGGTTGTAAATAAGGGTGCATCATTATTACCTTCAGGTATTAAATCAGTGACTAATAGATTTAAGGCCGGTGATGCCATCGACCTAGTGGACGCAAAAAACAATGTAGTGATTGCCAAAGGAATTACTTTATATAGTCACTATGACTTGAAAAGAATTATGGGCAAACACAGTAATGATATTACCGCTATTTTAGGCCATGATCAGGGTGATGTTGTAGTACATCGCGATGATATGGTTATATTATAATTAAGCTATAGCAAGCAGATTAAAACAACTTAAACAATTTTTCGACAAGAGTAGCAAAATGACTGATTTTAATATCGCCACAATGGCACGAAAGGCTAAAAATGCCAGCAGAGTAGCCGCACAACTTAACAGTAGTGAAAAAAATGCGCTACTAAATGACATTGCTACCGCGATTGAAAAGAATAGTGATGCCATCATTCAAGAAAACAGCAAAGATATTACCGCTGGTCGAGAAAAAGGTTTGTCCCAAGCCATGTTAGATCGATTAGTATTAACGGATAAAGGCATTAGAGATATGAGTTCTGCCATCCGTGAAATTGTTGCTTTAACCGATCCTGTTGGCGATGTTGATAAATTATCATTACGTCCAAACGGCATTCAGGTTGGCAAAATGCGCATCCCTCTTGGTGTTATAGCCATGATTTATGAAGCACGTCCCAACGTGACCGCAGAAGCTGCGGCTTTATGTATTAAATCGGGTAATGCAGTCATTTTACGTGGTGGCTCAGAGGCGATTCATTCCAATTTAGCTATCGCTGATTGCTTACACCAAGTATTAACAGCTCATAATGTTGATGAACATGTTGTGAGTGTTATTCCTGATACCAGTCGCAGTGTTATTGAACAATTATTGCAGCAAAGCGATACCATCGATCTAGTCATTCCACGTGGCGGTGAAGGCCTAATCCGTTATGTCAGTGAAAATAGTCGTATTCCAGTTATCCAGCACTACAAAGGCGTTTGTCATTTATACATTGATAAACATGCCGATTTAGATAAAGCTATCAATATTTTAGTTAATGGTAAAACCCAAAAACCTAGTGCTTGCAACGCCTTTGAAACGGTTCTGGTACACGCAGATATAAGTGCAGAGTTCTTACCATTAGCGGCCAAAGCACTAAATGACGCAGCGCAGGTTAAAGTCCATGCCTGTAAAGATAGTATTGGCTATTTCACTAATGCTGAATTGGCAACAGAAGAAGATTACCAAGCAGAGTATTTAGCACAAGAAATTGCAGTGAAAGTTGTAAGCAGCTTTGATACGGCCATTAGTCATATTAATGAATTTACTTCTGATCATACCGAAGTCATTATCAGCCAAGACATTTCACGCAGCCAACAATTTATTCGTCAAATAAACTCTTCTGTTGTTATGGTAAATGCCTCTTCACGCTTCTCAGATGGTAACCAATTAGGCTTAGGTTCAGAGATAGGTATCTCTACGAGTAAACTACATGCTTATGGTCCAATGGGTTTAGAAGCGTTAACCACAGAGAAGTTTATCGTTTTTGGTGATGGGCAAATTCGTCAGTAAGCGGTAAAACTTATATCTAGTAGATAATTAACAACAAAACCTAAAGTTCATCAGAGTTTTAGGTTTTTTTATTCTTAAACTATAAACTTAGTGAACACGTCGAGCATTTGGTTTTTGTTTAACAATTCTCAATGCTAAACGATCAGCCCATTGGCCATCATGTTTGGCCTGACAAGCTTGCTCACTATCAAAATGAACACTTTTTTTGATATTTTTAACCACTACACCCACCTTTAATAATTGCTTCTGGATAGTTGCCATCATGGTGTCATCTTGTTGCAGCGCTTTCATTGCCTCAATTTCTTCTTCGGTATTAAATACACAGGTAATCACTAAGCTAGCAGGGAAATTAGTGTAATTAGCTCTATGGGTTAACCAAACAAAACCTGCGACGTCATGCAAAGATGACTCACACGCTATAGTTAATGCTTTGCAGACGTTGTTATCAATTTTTTGATTCGTTTTGCTTAATTTCATTATTACTGTCATAGCAATTCAATTTGTCCCATTTTAACTGTGGCTAAAAGGGAAAACAATAAAACCATTGATGTAAAATTTTTCAACATCTGCCCTTGCCCACTAAAAAAGTAAAATTCGGTGACAAATGCTTGAGGTTTTCTTAGTTACTGAGTATGCTACGCGACCTTTTTCTCACAGGCATTCTCGTAGGTATTAATGATGATAGGTTTTGATTACGGTACATCCAACTGTGGTGTCGCTACTATGCGTGACAACCAACCCCACATTATTCCGTTATTAGGTGATGAATCATACATTGCCTCAAATCTATATGCTCCAAGTCGTGATGTAATTGCCAATTGGCTTTCTCAACAGTTAGCTAGCCCACAACAAGCCAACTATCTTACTGAGAGAAAGATGCAGCTACAAAAGGGTCAAGCGGCTCTGCGTGAGCTAAAGTATGACGGTATTTCCAGTGAGTTACTCTTTGGTAAGGCTGCATTGGCTCAATACCTTGAAGACCCCGAAGAAGGCTATTACATCAAGTCACCTAAATCATTTCTAGGTGCGAGTGGTTTAGCAACAGCACAAATTCAATTTTTTGAAGATATTGTTGCCTGTATGATGAGTAATGTAAAAAACCTTACTGAACAGGCACTACAAAAAGAAGTGACGCAAACCGTAATCGGTCGACCTATTAATTTCCAAGGCTTACATGGTGAAGAGAGTAACCGACAGGCAATTAGCGTATTAACTAATGCGGCAAAACGTGTGGGTTTTAAAGACGTTGAATTTCAGTATGAACCCGTTGCAGCAGGTTTTGAATTTGAAGCTTCATTAACAAAAGAAACACGCGTATTGGTGGTTGATATTGGTGGTGGAACGAGTGATTGCTCGATGCTATTGATGAGTCCAAACTTCACTAATAAGGATAGTCGTAACGATCACCTTCTCGCTCATACGGGTGTTCGTGTAGCAGGTAATGATTTTGATATTCAATTAGCCTTACAAGGCATTATGCCAAGTCTTGGTATGAATAGTTTATTAAAAACGGGTAAACCGATGCCAACGAGTAGTTTCTATCAAGCGTTAGCCATTAATAACATTAATGAGCAAACAGAGTTTTACAGCGCCCAAAACAGACGTGATTTAATTCAGCTATCACGTGATGCCAAAGAAACCTCTATTATTGAGCGTTTAATCACAGTTCACGATCACAAGCTCAGTTATCAACTAGTCAATGCCGCTGAACAAGCAAAAATTGCCCTAACAGAGCAAACGCAACAAACAATCGATTTGAGTGATGTTAAAGATGGACTTTCTGCTGAAGTTACCCGAGATACATTACGTTCAGCTAATAAACGTACTTTAGAAAGCATTGCTAATATAATGCAATCAGCTGTTCAGCAAGCTCAATGTCAACCCGAGGTTATTTTTGTCACTGGTGGTACCGCAAAATCTCCGGTATTGAGTGAGTTTTTACAACAACAAATGCCTAATATTCCCATCGTAGTTGGCGATCATTTTGGTAGTGTAACTGCCGGTTTGGCGCGTTGGGCTGAGAAGATATATCAATAATTTCTCTAACGATTAGTGTGTTATACCAATTTGATTAAATTTCTTCTCAACTCAGATCTATGCTCAATGTTCAATAACAAGGCGGATTTGTTCCGGTTTAGTCATTCTAAAT
>CAJXRC010000249.1 GCA_913058405.1 uncultured Colwellia sp.
TCGTGGTCTCGGAGATGTGTATAAGAGACAGCAACTACTCAAGTTAATAAGCAGTCGGAACCTTGGTTACTTTTGTTCTTGTTCCTTTTCTTCTTTATCTAGTTCTTCATTACGCTTTTTAATGTCTGCTAGTTGTTCTGGGGTTAAGTTAAATTTATGCGCTGATTTTTTTATTACTAAGATACCTCCAACAATGATACCAATAGCAAGGGCTGTAATGATTATGGCTGTAATTGACATAAGTTAATAATCCTTATTAATAATGTTGGTGAAAAGCTCACAAAAAATATTGGGTTTGGTTTTTTCTCTATTGGTAATATAACACATCAAATGATTACCCTTGCGTAAGCCATGCTCTAGGAGAATAAGTAGCGCTTACTGTTCACTTTCTTGATTACGTAATTTGGCTAATTTTTGTAATTGCTTAGATTGTTCATGTAAGCTGCTACGCACTAAGGTTTCTCTGTCTTCTTCTCGAATAAAGTGAAAAGTAACTTTGTGAGTAAATAGTTCATTTACTGATTCAACCTCGATTACTTCGCCATAGCAATATATAGCACAATGACTTTCGAGTAAGAATATTTTAAGTTCAAGTAATTGGCCGATATTAAATGCCTTTGGTGTCATAAACTTAATACCGCCACCACCAAACTTTATTCCTTGGTATCTATGCTGTACTTCATCTTGTTGACTAAGAATATAACCAATAAGTAAGTCAATTTTTTTAGATTGTTGGTTAAGAAAGCTAACAAGTTGAGAAGCACTATTCCCTAAACCTTGCAGAGATCGTAATGCTGATTGATCTACAGTACTCATATCTGTAGCGAGTTTAAATGGCATCGGCATACTGGAAATAAAATTGTCAAAATCACAGCCTTCAGCGTTATCGATGGCCATAATATTGACTGAGAACTCATGTTCAATGGCAAAAAACTCATCATATTGTGCTAATTTTTGATCGAGAGTAAGAGGGCTCATGTTATTTATTTCCATGTAGAAGACAGTGCTTATATAAATAGAACAAAGCATATTAATTAATGCAGTAGTAGAGAATTGTAACTAACAATATCTCAGCGGCTATTTAGCTCAGACAATTATAGTGACTGTGTTATGCTACAGAACAATCTAAATCAGTACCAGATAAAATAATAATACCTCAATGTTTCAACCTATTAGTATCTTCATCGGGCTACGCTATAGCCGTAGTAAAAGCCATACAGGCTTTGTTTCTTTTATTACTTTCTTTTCTACCGTCGGTATTTTATTAGGTGTGGCTGCGCTTATCACCGTTGTCTCTGTAATGAATGGTTTTGAAGGCGAATTAAAGAAACGTATATTAGGCATAGTACCTCATGTCATTGTTAGTGATTTTAGTAGTAAAGGAACCAGCGCAGAACACAAAATGCCTTGGCAAAACTTACGGGAAGAATTACTTACTCAGCCACATGTGCTTCGCGTGACACCTTTTCTTGAAAGTGAAGCGTTGATTCAATCAGCGAAAGGACTTCAAGGCGTATTAGTCCAAGGTATCATGCCTAAATTTGAACAAAAAAATATCGTCAGCACTCATATGGTTTCTGGCAGTATGGAAAACCTTTCGACTCAAAGTTACTCCTTAGTTTTAGGACAATCGTTAGCCAATAAATTGCAAGTTGGTCTTGGTGATGAAGTTCGCTTGGTATTACCCAATAAAAGTGTTTTTACTCCTATGGGGCGGATTCCAGTACAACGTGTGTTTACTGTTGCGGGTATTTTTCATATTGGCTCACAAGTCGATGATGCCATGGTTTATGTTGATAGCCGATATGGTGCAAAATTGCTCAGGCGCTCAGGTGATGGTATTGATAAATTACGTCTTTATTTGGATGATGCGTTTAATGCCAAAATTGTAGTGAAAAAGTTGGTACAAAATCAAGATAAGTTAAAGGCAAATAAATCGCTCGACTTTGTTACTTTTAGCACTTGGGATGAAAGCCAAGGCGCGCTATTTTCAGCAGTGAAAATGGAAAAAAACATGATGTGGTTGATGCTAAGTCTCATTATTGCAGTTGCTGCCTTTAATATTGTCTCTGCATTAGTCATGGTTGTTGTTGAAAAACAAGCAGAAATAGGCATATTACAAACTCTTGGCCTAGCGCGTATTGAGGTTATTAAAATTTTTATCACACAGGGCATGGTTAATGGTCTGTGGGGAGTCACTCTAGGGGGGATTCTAGGTGTAATTTTGGCTCTCAATCTGAACAATATATTGTTAGTAGTCGGTGCCAATTTATTTGGTTTTGGTATGCAGGAGTTACCTGTAAAACTTGAGTGGTTTGATGTGCTTACTATTATTTTGTCAGCACTTGCAATGAGTTTTCTTGCGACACTTTATCCAGCATACCAAGCCTCGAACACGCAGCCAGCTCAGGTGTTACGAAATGAATAAGGTCAAAAATTAATGAGTAAAGTATTACAGTGTTGTCATCTATCTAAGTCGTATAAACAAGGTGACATTGAAACTAAGGTCTTAAATGACTTAGAACTGAACGTTGATAAAGGCGAACTACTTGCGGTAGTAGGCAGCTCTGGCTGTGGGAAAAGTACCTTTTTACACCTTACGGGTGCTTTAGATTCGCCAAGCTCAGGCACAGTACTTATTAATGATATAGATATTCACCAGCTATCTGATAAAGAAAGAGCAAAGTTTAGAAATGAACATATTGGCTTTATCTATCAATTTCATCATTTAATGATGGAGTTTAGCGCACAAGAAAATGTAGCGATGCCATTAATGATCCGTGGTGAAAAGCCCAAAGATGCATTATTTGCCGCTAAAGAAATGCTCGACCAAGTTGGTCTGTCTCATAGAATTGATTACCGACCTTCACAATTATCAGGGGGAGAACGTCAACGGGTGGCTATTGCTCGTGCATTAGTGACTAAACCTTCATTGGTTTTGGCTGATGAACCGACAGGTAATTTAGACAGTGAAACAGCGGAACAGATCTATCAGTTGATTCGTAGCTTAAACGATAGTGCAAATACTAGCTTTGTCATCGTAACTCATGATCTCGTATTAGCCAGCCGTATGGACAGACAAGTACAATTGGTTCAAGGACAATTATTACCACTGACAGGTAAAGGCGATACTTCAACTTCCTCTGAGCTTCTGAAAAGCGTTAAGAAAAATAATTCTCAGGTTAGTGAACGTCATGTTTAAACCGTTAAGTGTATTTTTAGGCTGGCGTTATGTGCGGAGTCGACATGGCAATGGTTTTTCAGCGTTTATCTCAGCTTCTTCTACTATTGGTATTGCTTTAGGCGTCACCGTGCTTATTGTGGTACTTAGCGCTATGAATGGTTTTGAACGTGAACTATCTCAAAAACTGCTGTCGATCGTACCGCATGTTGAGTTGGTGAGTGTCAATGAGCCAATAAAAGGCTGGAAAAACAAAATTGATAAAATACAAGCTGAAGCAACAGTTATTGCTGCAGCGCCCGTTATTAAAATGACAGGGATGCTACAACATGGCTTAAAACTCAAAGCAGTTGAAGTTCGTGGCGTAGATGCGATACTGGAAAAGCAAGTATCCAGTATTGATGATTATATTTTTGCCGGTAAGTGGCAAAGCCTGTCAACGTCAGAGTTGAATGATAATACTATTATTATTGGTAGTGGTGTAGCGGCAAAATTATCGGTAGCACTGGGTGATAAAATACAGCTTTTGTTACCTCCGCCAGGAGAAAGCAATGATGTTAAGCAAGTGTTTTCTGCGCCAATCACCCGGGAAGTAACAGTGGCAGGTATCTTTAAATTTGGCGGCACAGTCGATGAAACGTTGGCTTACATCCCACTTTCCCTCGCCAGTGATGTAATGGGTTATGAGGCAAACGAGACACAAAGTTTGCGTTTAAAAATTACTGATGTTTTTTCTGCACCTAAAATAGCTCGACAAGTTGCCTATAATTTTGACGACTATGTTTATATTAATAACTGGACTCGTACCCAGGGACATTTATTTAACGATATTCAACTCGTACGTATGGTGATGTTTATCGTATTAGTGTTAGTGATAGGGGTAGCTAGTTTTAATATCGTCTCAACCTTAATTATGGCGGTTAATGAAAAACAAGGTGACATCGCTATTTTGAAAACCATGGGAGCAAGCTCAAGCACTATTATGTTTGCTTTTATTGCTCAAGGTTTAGTTAATGGCGTTCTTGGTAGTTTATTAGGCGCTCTGTGTGGTGTTTATTTGGCTTTAAATCTTACAGATATTATTAGCGCGTTAGAACAGCTGATAGGGGTTACTTTCTTATCTGGCGATGTGTACTTTATTAACTACTTACCAAGTGTTCTTCAGCCTAATGATGTTTATGTTACCGTTATTACCGCACTTATTATGAGCCTGTTGGCAACATTATATCCAGCATGGCGAGCGACTAAAATTGAGCCTGCACAAGTACTAGGTCAGTTATAATTCCCGCGTTTTATCCTACTCTAATAAAAAGCTAATCAGCTAAAAAAAAGGCAAAAAAAAGCCCGCAAACAAAGTGCGGGCCAACTATAACATCAAGTTGATATAAGGAAATTACATTCCAAGAAACATGTCAGAGAGAAAAGATAGTAAGCTATCATTTCATAGTAATCATAGTTAATGATGTATCCTTAGGAGAAAGGGATAACACATCATTGCGCTAACTCAGAAAACAAAGTCATCATAATAGTCTTTATTTATTTCGACAAACTAAAAAAAATGTACTTTTCGGATTAGAATAACTAATGCGAATGGCAGTAGGGGTTCACCTTGTTAATAAAGTGAATAACTATTCGCTATTTTTCACTAAGTACAGTTTTATGGGGTTGTAGGCTGAATTTTTATGCATGCTTTAGTTTTTGTTAAAATGATACTCTGTCATCTTATCTCGATGTACTTATTGAACAACTTGATAATTACTTTGTAACGTTAAAAAATCTAATGGAAATGATTGGATTGTATTTCACTGAAAAACGTTTCTTCCCTATCTATTGTCTTAACAATAATAAAGATCGCATAATTCATTATCTTGAAGATGTTATTGGGTTTATAAAGGTGAGTATCGCCATTGCCGCTATAATTTACAGTGGATTTTTGTCACTTGAGGCGTTTGAGTTTTTTATTTAGAGAAAGCCTAACAAAGGACAGGAACCTTTGTTAGGTATACACAGGTTTCGCTTATAATTAGCTAAAGTTAGCTTGAGCGAAATCCCAGTTAGCTAGTGCCCAAAAGCCATTTAGGTAATCAGGTCTTAAGTTGCGGTAATCAATGTAGTAAGCATGTTCCCATAAATCTACAGTAATTAGTGGCGTAACACCTTCATCAGTTAATGGCGTTGCTGCATTTGAAGTGTTTACGATAGCTAAACTACCATCGGCATTTTTCACTAACCAAGTCCAGCTAGAGCCAAAGTTATTGATAGCACTATCAGTAAACTTCGCTTTAAATTCGCTAAAAGAACCAAAGCTACTATTGATCGCTGTAAGTAAATCACCAGATGGCTCACCGCCACCATTTGGACTTAGGCTATTCCAGTAAAAAGTATGATTCCAAATTTGTGCTGCATTATTGAAAATTCCAGCTGAAGATGTTTTAACTATATCTTCTAAGCTTTTGTTCTCAAATTCAGTACCGCCAATTAACCCGTTAAGTTTAACAACATAAGTATTGTGATGCTTTCCGTAATGGAATGATAACGTTTCTGCTGAGATGTGTGGCTCTAATGCGTTTTGCTCGTAAGGTAATGCAGGTAATTCAATAGACATTATACTCTCCTAATCGTAATTCTAATTTTAATTTTTCACCAAAAATGGGTGTGTTTTTATATAAACTTGAGTAAAATACTCAAGTATTATTTATATATTGGTATTGCAAAGGCAACTTTCAAGGCTATATATTTTAAAATCAATAGCTAAGCTATTTAGATAATAGTACTTATTCTATTTTCTTGTATTGAAAAGAGTTGATAATTTATTTTTTATCTCCATATGTAAGGTATCTCAGTGCAAAAGAATAGAATAAGTATTAATTAAGAGAGGGTACTATGGATACAATTGAGCGCATTAAAGAACAAATTAGCGAAAATACAATCTTGCTATATATGAAAGGGTCTCCTAAATTACCAAATTGTGGTTTTTCATCACAAGCATCACAAGCTTTAATTTCTTGTGAAGAAAAATTTGCTTATGTTGATATTTTACAAAACCCAGATATTCGTGCGGAATTACCTAAATATGCAGACTGGCCAACTTTCCCACAATTATGGGTTGACGGTGAGTTAGTAGGTGGCTGTGATATTATTATGGAAATGTTTCAACAAGGCGAACTACAAACCTTAGTGAAAGAAGCCGCAGCAAAAAATGTTTCAGCAGAAGATAGTTCAGCAGACGCATAGTAAAAAGCATATAACTAATTGATTTTATATACTTGTTACTATCAAGGTACAGCCTAAATTGTATTTTGATTGTGACAAGTATTAGTCTGCCAACAAAGGTTGTTGGCAGGAAATAAACTTTTTTAACATAAAGATAAATGGAGCATAAAATGAGCGTATTAGTTGGTCGTCAAGCACCTGACTTCACTGCAGCAGCAGTATTGGGTAGTGGTGAGATTGTAGATAGCTTTACACTAAGCGAAGTAATTAAAGGTAAAAAAGCCGTAGTATTTTTCTACCCTTTAGATTTTACTTTTGTTTGTCCATCAGAGTTATTAGCTTTTGATCACCGTATGGAAGAGTTCAAAAGCCGTGGCGTAGAAGTTATTGGTGTTTCTATTGATTCACAATTTTCACATAACGCATGGCGTAACACTCCAGTAAACGATGGTGGTATTGGTCCAGTTCAATATACTTTAGTTGCTGATACTAAACATGAAATCTGTAAAGCATATGACGTAGAACATCCAGACGCTGGTGTTGCATTCCGTGGTTCTTTCCTAATTGATGAAGAAGGCAATGTACGTCATCAAGTAATTAATGACTTACCACTAGGCCGTGATGTTGATGAAATGTTACGTATGGTTGATGCTCTTCAATTCCTGTCTCTTATACACATCTCCGAGCCCACGAGACCGTACTAGATCTCGT
>CAJXRC010000250.1 GCA_913058405.1 uncultured Colwellia sp.
AGCTAAGCACATTTATGGGTTAGCTGCTTAGTGAAAATATCCTTGAGTATTGTCAATTCATTAGTTCTGACATAATTGGGCCTAATGATTAAAGCGATCGTTCTATGTGGCCCAGCCTCATTTAAATGGATGGCGCTTAGTTCTGATTCGTTATGTATCAATTGATCCAATGCCATCTGTGGTACGAGTGTTGTACCTAGCTTACCTGCGACCATTTGAATCAAGGTATGCAAACTGGCCGAATCAAAATCTGAATCTTGCTCTTTATTTTGTAGCTTACAAGCTGATAATGCGTGTTCTTTTAAACAATGACCATCTTTTAATAACATCAACTTTTCAATTGCTATCTCTTCACTGGTAATTTCCTGTACCTTGCTTGGACATTCATCTTTATGACATACCCAATAAAAGTCTTCTTGCCAAAAATCGAAATTAATTAACCCTTCAATTGGGTAAGGTAAAGCAAGTATTGCGGCATCAAGCTCACCAGTTCGCACCATATCTACAAGTGTATGAGATTGCTCTTCGAGTATTTTTAATTTAAAACTTGGGTATTGGTATCTGACTTCGGGTAATACTTTAGGTAGAAGGTAAGGGCCAATAGTTGGAATAACACCTATGGTCATTGGGCTTGAAAAAGGCAGGTTGTCACTTTGTGATATTTGCAGTAACTCGTCTAATTCCAATTTTACCCTTTTGGCTTTATTAAGTATCAATTGCCCTTTTGGGGTAACTAATACTTGTTTGTTGTTGCGCTCAAAAATGATTAGCCCTAATTGTTTTTCAAGTTCATTGATGGCTGTGCTTAATGCAGATTGAGACACATTGCATGCCTCTGCCGCTTTTTTAAAGTGTAATGTCTTTTCAATCGCTAATGCATAGTGCAGTTGTTTTAATGAGATTATAATTTTCGCTTATGTAAGCGTTGAGGCTGTAGAATAACTAATTCAGTCAAAACTAATAATTTTTTGTGCTCCTGTATCGCACTGTAGTTGATCAAGTCGATATAGGTAATGCATTTAGTACCCCTATTTTATGGGGAATTCATAATAAATGAGTTATTCTACAAGCTCGTTAGGTGAATAGGGAGCCTAATGGCACATTTAACATGTCCGCATTGTGATACATACATTGAGGTTACTTGGAAAAGGTATTGGGCATCAGCTAATAGAATTTATAATTGTCCTGAGTGTAATGAAGAGTCGAAAATTAGGACTAAGCCTAAATTTTACCAACACATATCATGGCTTTTTCAGTTTCTACCTATAGTTATTGCTGTAATCTTATCTGAAGAATTTGGAGCCTTAGGATTCTTAGCATTAGTTGCTTGGGCTCCAATATTTGTATTAGATAAAAAGGTAGATGAAAAGTTTGGTGAGTTGTATAAATTCACCTAACAGCACTTAAAGCGGGACTTTTTACAGTTTGCTCGGTTCCGCTTCGCTTCACAATTTTAGCAAACTATTAAAAATTCCCTTAACGTGGGCGTTAGCAGGTTAAGATAAACGGAGGTTATTAAATGGACTTTATTCTAAATATTCTAGTGGCATTAGGGTTAGTGCCAGCAAAAGATTTAGCAGATTCGATGCACAAGTCAAAAACGTTAACTGTTATGGTCATAGTTGGGCTTCTCTTATTTGGTGGTTTTGTTTTCTTTCTGTTTCATATGGCAGGTAAGCAATAATCACAGCATGGTGTAATAACCAGCTATAAGCCCATCAAGCAGGACAAAAAATAGTTGGTTGTTTTTCGTTCATTAAACAGTATAACCAACAATTTGTTTCCCTTATGGGGGCGTTATATTGCCTAAATACTTGGGCGTCTATTCATCAAAAGGAGTACTTGATGACTGAAAAAAATATTGCAAAGTCTATAAATAAACATAGCGTAAAGCCTATTGTAGGTCTGGCTATCTTGATTCTAATATTACAAATCTTGAATGGTTATTTATTTGAAAGCGACCCCATATCACCAACTCTTATTATTATTTTTTCTATTGGTGGTTGCATGTATATCTTTCAAAAGGTACTTGTTGATTTACTTGTAATCCCACAAGCGTAACTTTTAAATGTTATGTCCTTTATGAAAATCCAGAATCTAGCACGCCAACTAAACCAATCGTTATTATTGAAAGCAGAGATTGTTAAATATTAATTGGCTTGGTCGAACGATAGGCATTCAAAAGGACAATGATCCTCCTTCGATAAAATGGACGCCATTTAGGATCGCTATCATTTATAGCTCTACGTCGCTTAGGAGGCGAAAGCGCCATAGAGTATATATGCTAATGTCAACTATCCTTGAAGATAGCTGACATAAAAATGGAGTTTTTTGCTCTAATTATTTAGACCGCTTTGTGGCAAAAGTGGTCATACAGGAGGTTTATTTCAAAGATTAGCAGCAATCACAAAACGTAACTAATATGTTAGATTTTCTCATTCTGGGACGCAATTCTCATTATTTATGAAGATCGACAAATACTGACGAAAAACGAGAAAATAAACAACTTATTAGAAGAATCATTATGAAACTTATTTATGCCTTATTATGTACATTTTTACTTTCGTCTTGCGTGTATTATGGTGTTCAACGAGATTTTGGTGGTGATCCGTCTGAACCTTGTACCAAAGGCTCCAGTAAGCAAAATGCTAACTGTAAGGTTGAAATAAAAGCGGTGAATAATGAAATTGGAAACCAACTCAATGATTAGAAAAGTACAAGCACAAGACGCGTGTAGTATCAGCACTATTTATAACCATTACATTAAGAATACGGTTGTTACGTTTGAAGAAGAAGTTATCGCCGCGTCTGAGATATTAGCGCGTATAACAAAAGTTACCGCTGACGATTTACCTTGGTATGTCGCTGAGGATGAATCAGGCAATATTCTGGGTTATGCCTACGCGGCTAAATGGCGAGATAGGTTTTCTTATCGCTTTTCAGTTGAAGTCACTGTTTACTTGTCTCCTGAGCAAATTTCGAAGGGACTTGGCACGCAACTGTATCAAGTATTACTTGATGAACTTAAGCGTAAAAATATTCACAGTGCTATTGGTGGCATTACGTTACCGAATGAGGGAAGTGTCGCTTTACATGAAAAATTTGGCATGCTGAAAGTCGCTCATTTTAAAGAAGTAGGTTTGAAGTTTGACCGTTGGTTAGATGTCGGTTATTGGCAAGTCACCCTGTAGAATATTACGTCATTTAAAAACAACCGTAGTTCTGATATTGGCGTATAGAAAGCCAATTATAAACGCTGAAAAAATAACTAAAAAACTAAACGACTCAGTCAAAAAGGACAAAGCGAACCTCACACAGCACAAATATAGCGAAAATCAGCACTCAAACTGGCAGCAAAGGCGTACACTACGCCGATTTTTTACCTTTGTAATGTATCTTACAATTTGTACTACTCAACGTAATTTCCTTACATTTTTAGAGTGTTTGTGATTAAGTACGTGACATTAAAAAGAATTAATTCAACTGAAACTAACGTTAAAGGTACGCATTTATGCCGTCGAAAACCATGTTATCAAAAAAACTCTTACTTTCAGGTGTTGCACTCAGTGTTATGTTGGCCTTGCCAACCACTTTTGCACAATTACCTACTGATAATGAAGCTTCGATAGAAGAAACAACACCTAAATGGTCGGTTAACTCACCACAAGGCAATTTCACTACGGCTGATATAGATGTACGTTCAGGTACGTGGATGAATGTTGATCTAAGCCCTGATGGTAAAACCATTATTTTTGATTTGTTAGGTGATATTTACACTATGCCAGCTTCAGGTGGCGAAGCAACGCCATTAATGACTGATATCGCTTGGCAAATGCAACCGCGTTTTAGTCCTGATGGTAAGTATATCGCTTTTACTTCAGATGAAGATGGTGGTGACAACTTATGGATAATGAAAGCTGATGGTAGCGAAGCAAAAGCGGTAACTACTGAAACCTTTCGTCTATTAAATAGTCCTGCATGGTCACCTGATGGTAATTATATTGTTGGCCGTAAACACTACACTGGCTCTCGATCTTTAGGTGCTGGTGAAGTGTGGATGTATCATAAGTCGGGTGGTAATGGCGTAATGCTAACCAAACGTCCTAATGAACAAAAAGATTTAGGCGAACCAGCATTTTCTCATGATGGTAAGTATGTTTATTTTTCACAAGATGCTACGCCAGGCAAAACCTTTCATTATTCTAAAGATTCTGAAAAGGGCATTTATAAAATTAAACGTCTTGAACTTGAAACGGGCGAAATAAAAGTTGTAGTTTCTGGTAAAGGTGGGGCAATTAGACCGACACTTTCACCTGATGGAAAATACTTAGCGTTTATCAGTCGTGATGATTTTCAATCAAATTTATATGTGTATAACCTTAAAAGCGGTGAGCAAACCAAAGTTTATGATGGTTTAGACCGTGATATGCAAGAGACATGGGCCATTCATGGTGTGTATCCTACGATGGCGTGGACACCAGATAGTGACGGTTTAGTTTTTTGGTCAGGAGGTAAAATCAACAAGTTATCACTTGACTCTAAAAAAGCTAAAGTGATTGATTTTCACGTTAAAACGACAAAAAAAATACAAACAGCAGTACGTTTTCCACAAGATTTAGATCAAAAAAGCTTTGATACTAAAATGCTTCGTGATGTCAAAGTATCACCAAATGGCAAACTCGTTGTCTATGAATCAATGGGTCACCTTTATACTAAGAGCTTACCTAAAGGAAAACCTAAGCGCTTAACTAAACAAAAAAGTCAGTTTGAGTTAAACCCGTGTTTTTCTCGTGACGGTAAAAAAATTGTTTATGTCAGTTGGGATGATAAAAACCTAGGTCAAGTACGTGTTGTTTCTAGCCGTGGAGGTAAAGGTAAAACAATCACCCGCGAACCAGGGAAATACGTTGAACCAAGCTTTTCTCCTGATGGTAAGACTGTGGTTTTTCGCAAAGTAAGTGGCGGTTTTATTACGGACCCTACTTGGGGCTTAAATCCGGGTATCTATGCTGTTTCAGTTAAGGGCGGCAAGGCTAAACTCGTCACAGAAGAAGGACTTCAACCACACTTTGGTGCACGAAATGATCGTATTTATGTGACACGTGATGGTGAAACACCACATATATCGCGCATAGATATTGATGGCCAGCATGATACCAAGTTGTATCAAGGTAAGTTCGCATCAGAATATCGAGTATCGCCAGATGGACAATACTTAGCATTTGCTGAGCGCTTTAAAGTATTTGTTACGCCTTTTGTTGAGCGTGGTGATGTGATAGATATTGGTCCTAAAGCTGAAAATTTACCGGTAGAGCAATTATCAATGCGTGCCGGTGAAGGTATCAATTGGAATGATAAATCAGATGAGCTTTATTGGAGCCTTGGTGCTGATTTATATCAAGCATCAATAAAAGGTTTGTTTGATATTACGGCTAAAATCTCAGAGGAAGAGGAAGATGAATCAAAAGCTGAAACTATTGCACCGACTGTAACCAATGACATTAGTGTTATTAACTTAAGTTATAAACAAAAAGTTGATATTCCATCTGGTCATGTTGCTTTTGTTGGCGGTAAAGTGATTACAATGGAAGGTGAACAGGTCATTGAAAATGGTGTTGTCCTTGTTGGAGGTAACAAAATTAAAGCAGTTGGTACTAAGGCTCAGGTAAATATTCCAAGTGATGCGACAATAATTGATATTACGGGTAAAACCGTGATGCCAGGTTTAATTGATGCACATGCTCATGGCCCACAAGGTAGCAATGAAATTATTCCACAGCAGAACTGGAAAAATTATGCAGGGTTGGCGTTAGGGGTTACCACAATTCATGATCCTTCTAACGATACTACTGAATTTTTTGCCGCGAGTGAAATGCAAAAAGCCGGTAAAATAGTTGCCGCACGATTATTCTCCACTGGTACCATTTTATATGGTGCCACTATCCCTGGGTATACGTCACATGTTGATAGTTTGGATGATGCAAAATTCCACGTAGAACGTTTGAAAGCGGCAGGGGCCTTTAGTGTTAAAAGCTATAATCAACCTCGTCGTAACCAACGCCAACAATTTATTCAAGCAGCGCGTGAATTAGAAATGATGGTGGTACCTGAAGGAGGATCATTATTACAACATAATTTAACTATGGTTGTTGATGGGCATACAACATTAGAACACTCTATTTCTACCGCAAAGGTTTATGCTGATATTAAGCAATTGTGGTCACAATCTGATATGGCTTACACACCGACTATGGGCGTGGCTTATGGCGGTATTTCGGGTGAAAACTATTGGTATGATACAACCAATGTGTGGGAACACCCACGTTTAAGTCAATATGTGCCAAGTGAGTTTTTAGATCCACGCTCTATGCGTCGACCAAAAGCACCTTTGCATCATTACAACCACTTTAATGTCGCAAAAGTAGCCAAAGAAATGCAAGACTTAGGTGTTGTGGTAAATGCCGGTGGCCATGGCCAACGTGAAGGTTTAGCGATGCATTGGGAGATGTGGATGATGGCTCAAGGCGGCATGTCGCCATTGCAAGCTATTCGAACGGCAACTATATCGCCAGCAAAATCCCTTGGTTTAGATAAAGACTTAGGCTCATTAACCGTAGGAAAACTCGCTGACATGATTGTTATTGATGGGGATATCACTAAAGATATCCGTCTAAGTGATAAAGTTACTTACACTATGATTAATGGTCGTTTGTATAACGCAGATACCATGAATGAAGTTGGTAACTACGATAATAAACGTGAAAAATTCTATTTCGAAGAGAAGTAGTTCCAGTTAGCAACTTGTACTCTACTTAAGAGGTAGTTAACATTCAGTAAAACAGTAGCCAGTAAGAATTTCTTGCTGGCTTTTTTACAACTAAAAATTGTCACTGATAAAATTAAAAGGCTATTAATGTATGCGAAAGAGTTTACAAGAAAAGATCATTGCAGTGTGTGATAAGAAAATTGCACAAAAGGGCACTAATGTCGGTTTATCGTCTGTCTCTTATACACATCTCCGAGCCCACGAGACCGTACTA
>CAJXRC010000251.1 GCA_913058405.1 uncultured Colwellia sp.
ACACTATCCTCTTCGTCGGCAGCGTCAGATGTGTATAAGAGACAGGATATATATATGTCGCTTCAAACAAATCCTTTTAAAACAACAACTAAAGACTATTTAAAACTAAAAGTAAACAAGGGTTATCGGTTGCTAGTAATCGTTTAGTTAAAACAATAGCATCATCAACTCAACATGGTTCTTTGAATAGATATCTTTACTTTTCAGTAGCAAAATTGGCTGAAGTCCATCAATATTATTGTTCTATTTACGAGTACAAAAACAAAAAAGCCAGCTAAGTTAGCTGGCTTTTACGAAAAATGCAGAATAAAAAAGCTTAGCAACGTTAATCACTAAGCTTTCTATTTTTAATTTTTTAGTTCAAATAAATTCATTTAACTGAATAATTTATAACTTATAGCGCGATAAGATATTAATCGTCTTGATTAGTATCTTCAGAGTCCACTCTATAGGCATTGTTTTGCGCTTCTAAATAAGCAAAAACAGTAGTAAACGCTTGCTCTTGAAATTGCTTCAAGCCAGTATCACGAAAATCAATATCGATTTGACTTTTCGACATTTCTTTCTTAATAAAGGTACCTGATAATATTTCAACTTCTAATGCATCAATTAATTGAATAGCCGCTTCAATTTTGAAACCAACAGGTCCGCCGGCAAATTTCCCCTTTAAAGCGCGGCCTTTAATTTGTACATGAGTAACTTTGTAATCTTCCATTAACTTGGCAAAAGTAAATTGAAATTTTTTCACTGCTTCTGCATCGCCCGCATTATCAAGGCTAATTTTTTGTACGCGTGTATGAGGGATATCATACAAATTGTTTTCTTTTGACACGATACAAATAATCGCATCATTACTTTTAATTTCTACACCACAAGCTTTCATGGAAAAACCTCATTAAACAAATTGCCAATATTATATACTCATTATCGTTCAAAGTGCAGGATTTCAGTGGGAATTAAAATGACTTTAACCAATAAAAATAATTCACCCGTAGTCATTCTATACTTTCTTATTTAACAAGGTAAAAGCACATTCCTTGTGTAAAGAAACAATAGGAACTGAACTTTATGGCACTTGGCCAAGCTTAAAGGTATCATTTCCAATAATTGCGTTAATTGAGTAAATGGAATGAGAAAAGTTTGTATTATCACCGGTGGAAGCTCGGGTATCGGTTTAAGTATTGTTAAATTATTCGTCGAGAATAATTACCGAGTATTTAATTTAGATTTATCTCCATCTATTGAAGGAGATTATCGCCAGTGTGATGTAACTAATATAAGCCAAGTCACCGACATAATTAATGACATTGCTAAGCAACATACCATAGATGTTTTAATATCAAATGCAGGCATTCATTTCTCAGCCACTATTGAAAATACTACTGAAGAAGATTTAGATAAAGTCTTTAATATAAATGTTAAAGGAGCTTACGCTGCCATCAAAGCTGTGCTGCCATCAATGAAAGCTAAAAATAACGGTGCAATTCTATTGATGGCTTCTGATCAAGCCTTAATTGCCAAACATAACTCATTTGCTTATAACTTAAGTAAAAGTGCCCTCGCCTCAATGGCTAAAACAACAGCCCTTGATTATGCAGCTTATAACATTCGAGCTAATGCCGTTTGTCCTGGTACTATCGAAACACCGCTGTACCACAAAGCCATTGATAAGTACTGTGAAAAATCAGGTGCTGATAAAAGCGAAGTGCATAGAGATGAAGAGAAATTACAGCCCTTGCAGCGGTTAGGTCAACCAGAAGAAGTCGCTGAATTAGTACTGTTTTTAGCGTCAGATAGAGCTAAATTTATAACAGGAAGCTTACAAGTGATCGACGGTGGTTATACCGCACAATAGTTTTACTTGAAACTAAAGCTGAACTTGCACCTGCTAAGCATTGAAATAGTCGAAATTAGATACTATGACCGTTAATATTATTGATCCACACCTGCATTTATTTGATCTTTCGCGCGGCGATTATCATTGGCTTAAAATACAGAACCCACCTTTTTGGCCAGATAAGGCACAGATCCAAAAAGATTTTAAGATGGAAGAGTTGAATGACTCCTTGCACGCAAATAATAAGATCAAATTAGCTGGCTTTGTTCATATTGAAGCTGGTTTTGATAATACTCAACCTTGGCGTGAACTAGAGTTTATTGAGAGTATACCTTGCCAGAGTAATCGCACTGTCGCTAGCATTGACTTATTAGAAACGCCTGAGCACTTTCAAGTTACATTACAAAAGTTACAACAACATCAGAGTTTAATTGGCGCGCGTCATATTTTAGATGAACAAGCTGCTACTATTTTATCAAATAAAAACGCACAACAAAATTTTGCCCTCCTCAATGAAATAACTGACTTTATTTTTGAACTGCAATTACCATTAGCTGATGAAAGTGCAAGTAACGTTATGGCGATATTAAGCCAAACCATCACCGCAAATAGTCAACTTCGCTTCGTTATTAATCATGCTGGCTTTCCTCCTAAAAGAGCGTCTAGAGACATCAACAATCATGCATGGTACTTATGGCAACAACATATTAGTAAACTTGCGAAGTACCCCAATGTTTTTATAAAATGCTCTGGCTGGGAAATGGCAGACAGGCAGTATGCAATGTCTTGGTTTTCCCAAGTAACACAGTATTGTATCGATGAATTTTCAGTTGAACGCGTGATGCTCGCCAGTAATTTTCCGCTGTGTTTACTAGGTAAAAAAGTAGGTAAAGAAGCCAATAAAGCGGTAGATAAAAAACTAAGCAATAAGAGCTATGTCAGCTATTGGCAGGATATTATTAAATCAACAGTGATTGAACAATGTAGCAAAAATGAAAAAAGCGCATTACTTTACAGCAATGCGCTTCGTATTTACAAATTTTCTAACTCACAAGGTTAGTAAATTAAGCTATCGACTTAATTATTTATTTGATAGTTACGTTTGGCGATTTTTTAACGATTGCATCATTTAGTTCAATACCAATGCCTGGTACTTCTGTCACTTGGAAAAAACCATCTACAGGTTGTGGATCTTGTAAACATAACTCCCTGTTCCAGTCTTTAATCGCATAGGTATGATGTTCATGAATCAAGAAGTTTGGAATAGCCGTCTCTAAGTGTAATGAGGCTGCTGTTGCAACAGGACCGCCACAGACATGCGCTTGTATGCGAATATCGTAAACGTCAGCATAATCACAGACTTTTTTCGATTCAGTAAAGCCACCACACAAACCAACATCCGGTTGTAAAACGTCAATACTTTGATCTTCAAAGTAAGGTCTAACATCCCAACGATGATACAAACGTTCTCCACCAGCAATTGGCACATTTACGTTATCAGATACTTTTTTATGCACTGCTGGGTTTAAATAGTTAACCGGCTCTTCGTACATCATACAACCAACTTCTTCGACAACTCTGCCCATTTGAATTGCTGAGGCTGCGCCCATTAACGAGTGAGATTCAAAAATAATATCTACATCTTCACCAACGGCATCGCGAATAGCACGTAGTCGGTTACCAAATAAACGCATTTGCGGTTTGGTAAATAGTTTTGTTCTATCAAAAGAAGAACTGCCATCACCGTTATAAACGATTGGGTCAACTTTAACAGCGTCATAACCTTGTGCAACGGCTTTTAACGCGGCTTCAGCATATTGCTCTGGTTCAATTAGTTTACTTATTTCAGTATCCCAATCAAACTGAAGTTGGCTAGCATAAGTACGCAATTTATCATTTACCTTACCACCCAATAATTGATAAACCGGCACGCCTAAAGCTTTGCCTTTAATATCCCAAAGTGCGGTATCAATTGCGCTCATCGCTGAATATAAAACAGGTCCGCCGCCTAAACCCCAAAAGCTTTCACGTAACATGCGAGACCATAAAAGCTCAGTATTAAAAGGATTGAATCCAATCAACACTGCTTCACTGATTTCTTTAATCATAGCCGCTGCAGCACTATGACCCCAGTCGTAAGCTAAACCGGCCTCACCAACACCACTAATACCTTCATCAGTATGTATACGTATAAAAACAGGGTTCCAACCAATGCGCTTAGGGCAATGGATATCAAAAACTTCAACGTGAGTAATCTTCATGTTTTTCTCAACTAAGTTAGTTATTATTAAATTTAAGTATTAAATGCTAGTAGCAAGAAATAAAGCGTTAGGTCTTACTGCAAATAATGATTTTCTCAAATAAGTAAAAGACCGTAGTGGCTTAGCTTGAAGATGTATCGTTCAATTTAAAGGAACATGCACGGAGTTGACGATAGTCAATGAGTACATGAGACGCATAAATTGGGCGATACAGCAAAAAGGTAAGTGACTACTCAGCGAAAGTAGGATCATTTCGATACACACGACGTACCATCGCTGGCCATGCTTTCTGACCGCCAGTTTGCCCATCATGCACAATATTTGCCTGCGCTTTAATACCATCAATAATGCTTTGCGGAGCATATATGGGCTTCATACCTGTTGCCATTACTTGCAACTGTATTTGACAGGCACGTGTTAAATCATACATATGCATGAAAGCATCACCAATGGTTTTCCCCATGGTTAATGCTCCGTGATTTCGTAGTAGCATAAAATTTTTATCACCTAAGTCATTTTGTAATCTAAGCTTTTCGTCATCATTTACCGCTAGGCCTTCATAATCATGGTAACTCATCGACGCCAACGCGAACATTGAGTACTGACTTAGCGGTAACAAGCCCTCTTCAAGACTCGCCACAGCAATAGTTTCATTGGTATGCACGTGCAAAGCGCATATATCATCATGGCGTACTTCATGTACTGCACTATGAATAGTGAAACCAGCGGGGTTTATTTCAAATGGTGAATCTTCGTCGACTACGTTACCTTTGATATCAATTTTAACTAAATTGGACGCGGTTATTTCCTCAAAGGCTAGGCCAAAAGCATTAATCAAAAGGTGTTCTGTACCAGGAATGCACACAGAAATATGGGTATGAATAAGATCATCCCAACCATGCATTTGCAATAATCGATAACAAGCCGCTAAATCAACCCGTAATTGCCATTCTTGGGCTGATACTTTATTTTTTAAGTCGAGTTTAGGCAATTGTTGCATCACAGATCTCTTTGTAGGTAAGACAAGGGGGTTATCTCACTATTTTACCTTATGATGAATAAGCAATAAAGTCGTTTAAAACATGGTTTTGATAATAGCTGCCACTATAAGTACAAATACCAGTATTCGTATGATTTTGCTGTATTTACCCTGTTGCTCATCGGTCATGGGTTTACCAAACCTCTCCCCCAAAGTAACCATCAAAAACATAGCAACAAAGACACAAACCAAAATAATTATTAATGTCATTTTTATCCCTTTTCGTCAGTTTTTTATACCTAGTTTTAGCAAAATCGATTACCATAGCGAATAGTGCAACTTACCATTTTATATCGCAATGCAGAAAACCGATAATTTTTACCAAAAACGACGCTTTATCATAAAATTAGGTAAAGCTTTACATAAGTTGGGCTCAACCGCTTATCGCTTAGAAGACAACTTATTATCTATTGCTAAGTTTCTCGATCTTCGCGCTTCTTTTATTATCACGCCTACCGCTTTAACGTTCATCTTATCCGATGATGAAGATGATCAACAATATAATCATTTAGTTCGTGTTAGTCCTGGCGATATTGATCTTGGTTCATTAGCGCGTATTGATGAGCTCGTTGATGAGTTAATTGATGGTCAACGGACACTCGAAGAAGCGATTGATCGTTTAGCCGAGGTAAAAAATAAACCGGCACCTTACGGTACGCTGTTATCTTTTTTAGCTTTTGGTGCGTCAAGTGGCGCTTTTGCCATGTTAATGCATACCAGTTGGCATGACGTTTTTTGGTCGACTATATTAGGCTGGGTTACCTTTGCTTTTGTCCTTTGGTCAGAACGCTCTAGACGCATGTCAGATTTACTCGAGCCTATGGCAGCTCTGATGGCATCTCTACTAGCCTCAGCGATATCGATGATTGACCCTAGCATTAACATTCCTATGGTTATTTTATCTAGTATCATTGTTTTCATTCCAGGTCTGTCTTTAACCGTAGGTTTATCTGAACTGGCCGCTCGACATTTAATGTCCGGTACAGCACGTATCATGGACAGTATAATGGTGCTATTTAAGCTTTACTTCGGTGCGGTGCTGGGTATGGCTTTAGGTAGTTTAATGTGGGGAACCGCAATATTTCTCCCTCCTGAAACTATGCCTGTTTGGACTTCTTGGTTAGCGGTAACCACGTTATCAGCAAGTTTGGTTGTTCTTTTTAAAGTTCGATTAAAAGATGCTCCGTGGGGCATGATTGCTGGTTATATTGCTTTTGGTGTGAGTATTTGGGCCACTGAATATTTAGGTGTGGCGCTAGGTGCGTTTGTTGGCGCCTTTGCTCTTGGCTTATATAGCAACTTATTTTCTCGACTGATGAACCTACCATCTAGCATTGTAAGACTGCTCGGTTTGGTTGTGCTTGTTCCGGGTTCAAAGGTTTATATCGGCTTAAATAGTGCAGTATCAGGTCAAAATATGCTAAATGTACCTGACTTAGGGTCACAAACATTTTTAATATTTATGTCTCTGGTCGCCGGTATTATATTCTCCAATGCAGTATTACCACATGGTAAAAACTTATAGTCAGTTAACCATACAGTAATGTTGTGATCATCAGCATTACTTCCAATACGGCTTGTTAATTCAGTGTTGCAAGCCTGTTAACCAAACAAAACCAACGACTTACCCTCAATAGCTCTTCCAACATGAATTTTGCTCTTTTATCCAAACAAAACAAATATGTAAATTGATGTTTCACTTGCTGGAAATACTTAAAAATACCCCGTAGAATCGAGAAATCGTGCGCACAAAGCATGTAAAAAAAAGTAAACTAAAAGTATATACCCGTTCCACTTGAAGATGCATGATTCAGCTGGAATTAGAAACGCCTTTAG
>CAJXRC010000252.1 GCA_913058405.1 uncultured Colwellia sp.
GATCTACACTATCCTCTTCGTCGGCAGCGTCAGATGTGTATAAGAGACAGCTTATAAGGTTCACAAGGAAGGTGCACATTGAAAAATTCATATCCAATTATATTAATAAGCCTGTGCTGTATTTTTGCTTTTTCTAATACAAGTTCAGCTAACCAGTACTCTAAAGATTCAGATAAAAAAGTTACAACTAAAAAGCAAGAACACAAAACGAAGTTTAAGTGCGACGGCAGACAACATTGCTCGCAAATGAAATCTTATGCTGAGGCTAAGTATTTTACCAAGCATTGCCCCAACACCAAAATGGATGGTGATAATGATGGTATTCCATGCGAAAGACAGTTTAATAAAGGTAGGTAATTAAACCTACAACAAGGCAATAAAACGAAAAATTTACAGTTGGCTTATACCCCTTCTTCACTATTATAGACAACAAAGTTTTGCCTGTTAATTGGGACGTTATAATTTTCCCAAGGATGGTAAAATTTGAAAGTATTGTTGATCATACTAGGTATTGTTACTTCTGTATTTCTAAATGGACAGTGGTTAACTATTCAAAATGTAAGTTGGGTTTTATTATTTGTCGACTTCATTAACTTACTATTTGGTGATGACGGTTTAAGCCGAAATATAGAAACAGTCCTTCTAATTATTTGGTTACAGTTACCTCTTATTTTTGTCTTTACATTAACGTGTGCGTTTCTAGTAAATAAACTAAAAAATCAAAGGTATTTTATATACTCTTTTTTAGTCACAACTATTTTAATTTTCTTCATACTACCGAGTTTACCTATTTTAAGTTCCTTGTTACCTAAGTTGGGTAGTATGCGTTTTTTCAATGTGTTTACTAATTCGCTTTTATTTCTGGTATTGTTTGTAAGTGACAGTTTTGTAATACAAAATATAACAAGGGCACACAATTGTAGGCTATTTCTGCTTCACGACACCACTTTAGCCAACAATTAAAAGCCTTCTCATGAGGCGTTATGTTTATTCAATGGAGTTGAATTATGAGTCATAATCAAAAAAAGGCGTTTTGGATTGTTTTTATTTCATTTTGTTTCGCAGGCACTGCAAGTCTCTATCGCCAAGGTGCATTTGATAATATTGGGCTAGGAGGCTTAATTATCATAGTTGGTCTTTATCTTATAGTTGCCATATTCATTAGAAAGTATATAAAATCTAACCCCAAAGATATTGAAAAATGGTTCGTAAAATAAACACATTACAAGTTATCGTATGGACACGCTACAGTTGGCTACTGCTTCGTGTTTTAACCAACTACATTTTATCCCTTAACCGGGCGTTATAAGACTTAAGGATCGTTGTGAGAATATTTATCGTTTTACTATTATGTACTTTTTCATTCATTGTTATTGCGAGTAAAAAAGCCGTGACCGAAGAAGGTGATTTGGTCATATTAAATAATGATGGAACATGGACTTATGAGGACGGAAAAGCTTTTGATGATATTGAGCTCCCAATTAATCCTAAAACTTTTGAAAAACACATTAAATCCAATTTTACTTTAAAAAGTACTAAAACTAATTCTTCTTTTTCTATAAATCCCAAGAAATGGAAATTCAAAAAAAATAAAAACGGTCACGAATCAGCAGAGTACACATTTGAATTAAAGAATGGTGACTTATATGCCATGGCTATTTCTGAAGAAATAGAAATGGATGTTGAAGAATTAGCAAAAACAGCTCTTGAGAACGCGAAAGGAGTTGCTCCAGATACAAAAGTGATAAAAAAAGAGTATCGAACTGTAAATGGTAATAAAGTTATCTATATGGAAATGGTTGGCACCATCCAAAGTATAAAATTTAAATACCTTGGTTACTACTTCTCGAACGCTTCGGGTTCAACTCAATATTTAACGTATACCGGTACTAACTTAGAAGCTAAATATAAAACAGAGATAAATAATTTTTTGAATGGGTTTTCTGTCATTCAATAAATTCGTATAACAAGTAATTTAACAGGGTGTTAGGCATCTGAAAGGAGTTAGAGTCATGTTTATTTTTTTATACAATCTAGATTGGCTTAGGAAATAAGCAAGGACACGTAAATAAATTGAAATTCACGCGAGTAAAGGATTGCAAATGCTCATATTCAGTAGCATATACTTAACTGCCGTTAGATATGTATCTAAAGCTTCCCGAGCAGGGATAAAATTAACCAAAAACAAGGATGAACTTACAATGCATTTAAACACTTCAAATTTTAACAAACCGACCGCCGCTTATATCTTCGCTACATGGGGTGTATTAGCTATTGGTGTTCTAGGTTATTTATTAGGTCTATGGAACGCTACTTTAGAACTTAATGAAAAAGGTTTTTACTTTGCTGTATTTTTATTAGCAATGTTTTCCGCTGTTACACTTCAAAAAACAATAAGAGATAAATATGAAGGAATACCGGTAACAAGTATGTTTTCAGGTATGTGTTGGGTTGCATTCTTTTCATCTATTGCTTTATTAGTCATTGGTCTTGTAAATGCCACTATGTTATTAAGCGAAAAAGGCTTTTACGGCATGTCTTTTGTTTTAGCCTTATTTGCAATTATTACTGTACAAAAAAACATTAGAGACTTAACTAACGAAGAAGGTATAACAGATCCTTCTGCATTTCCTAAAACCTCTCAAACGTTAAATGCAGCATTAGATGTAACTGAAACTATAAGTTAGATTTTTATCATTATATAACAAGCGCTTTGCGTCGAAATAACAGTTGGTATTGCTCATTCAAACCAACTGTTTTGTTGCCTCTTAACAAGGCGTAATAAAACAAATATCACTTTGGAGCTAGATTCTCAAATGGAATTAGAAATCAACATTATTGACGCATTCACAGATGTTGCCTTTAAAGGAAATTCAGCCGCGGTAATTATTACAAACGACTGGCTTTGTGATGAACTTATGCAATCTATTGCTATTGAAAATAACCTCTCTGAAACCGCTTATGTTAAAAAAATTGATATTCACAATTATGAAATCCGTTGGTTTTCTCCTATAACTGAAATTGACTTTTGTGGTCATGCCACATTAGCGTCTTCATTTGTTATTTTTGCTAAAAGCGATAGTGTAACAACGATTAATTTTTACGCTGAAGCGGTAGGTAATTTATCTGTTACAAAAATGGGTAATGGTTATATTCAAATGGAGTTTCCGAGTAGACCACCTGAAAGAGTTAGCGATATACCATTAGCATTATTAAATGGCCTTTCAATCAAGCCAAAAGAAGTATTATTAAACAACCAAGCATACTTTGTTGTTTATGAAAAAGAAATTGATGTGACTTCAGTCGTTACGGATAATAAGTTATTAAAGCAACTTGCTCCATATGATGTTGTTGTAACCTCTAAATCAAACAATTATGATTTTGTTTCTCGTTATTTCTGGCCTGCAAATGGAGGTGATGAAGATCCCGTTACTGGCTCTATCCATACAGGATTAGCACCTTATTGGGCTGAGAAATTAAATAAAACGACACTAAATGCCTATCAGGCATCTGAACGCGGCGGCAACATAATATGTAACGTTGCAGAGAATAAGGTTTATCTTTTAGGGAAAGCCGTACAATACTTAAAAGGTACAATCGAAGTTTAGTAATGCTGGATTTTGACATCAGTTATCAGTTATCAGTTATCAGTTATCAGTTTAAGTAAAGTTTCTAATCAATTTAAAAACTAGATTTACCTTTAAAATTAGGCGGTGATTTTGGAAAGGTTCCAAAAAACTAAAATATTTTCATCGTAAACAACCTACATGCGACTACGTAATAAAAACATCCCAATTAGTGAGTATTACCATCAAGGATAATGTACATGCACCTAGCACAATTAAACATTGCAAAAGCTAAGTATTCGTTGGAAGCGCCAGAAATTAAAGAATTCGTTGATAATTTAGAACCGGTAAATAATCTAGCTGAATCAAGTGAAGGTTTTATCTGGCGTTTGAAAGACGAAGATGGCGATGCAACCAGTATTCAGGCTTTCTCCGATCCTGATATCATCGTGAATATGTCTGTTTGGAGTTCTACTGATGCCCTCAAAAACTTCATGTTTAGAACCCACCATCGCAATTTTCTTAGACGTAAAAAAGAATGGTTCCATAATATATCTGAGGATAGTTATGTTTTATGGTGGGTGCCTGTAGATCATGTTCCAACCATTGAAGAAGCAGTAGAGAAATTAGATTTTCTTCGCAGTAATGGAGATACGCCGTATGCATTTACCTTCAAAAGTAATTTCAGTGCATCAGAGTTTATCGAAAGCAATTTTTAACAAGCATATACCTTTAATCAGCGTATTATGAAGTTAAAGAAGTTTTCTACTCTGCGTTAATATTCCATTAACAATGATTATAGGTTTTCAAAATACATGTTAAAAATATTGTTGGCTCTCCCCCCTATTATTTCGATTGCACACGTTTTTTTAGCAATAATATTATTTTTATTAAATATTGAATACACGGGCAATTTATTCATTTTATTTTTTCTACCCATAACGCTGGTTACTTTTATTCATATTTATATTGCGGTTGTTGATAATTCATTATCTAAAAGCGAACATATTGGCTATGCGTTAGTACATATCCCTTTCTCAATTACTTTCTCTCTACTGGCCTTATTGCTCTTTATTCCTAAGGGGAATGAGATGAGTGATTCCACGACATCTTTATTACAATGCGTAAATCAAAGTGAAGCCGAATGTTTAAATAATTTTTATCTACCTAATAGTAAGCATTAAGAAAATAAGTAAAATAGAGTACGTCTATTGACTACTCTCTGAAAATTACATAGTGAGGTTTTATGAAACGACATACAATATTGTTTGATATAAATGAGACCGTACTTGATCTCAGTACATTAAAACCTAAGTTCAAAACAGCTTTTGGTGACGAAAGTGTGATGGCAACATGGTTTTCTATGCTTTTGCATTCATCTACTGTTTGTATTATGACGGATGTTCACACTAATTTCGCCAATTTAGCCGGAACTATGCTTGAATCGATTGCTGCTCGCAAGGAGATAAACCTGTCTGACGTAGCACGTGATAATATTCTTAAAGGTTTTGCTAGCCTCTCTCCTCACACTGATATTAAGCCTGCTCTTGCTAAGCTGCAGTCTGCTGGTTTTCGTACTGTGGCTTTTTCAAATTCATCGCTAAATCTCATATCAACTCAAATGAACAATGCAGGTTTAATGGAATATTTTGACGAGATCATTTCAGTTGAAGAAACGGGTAGTTTTAAACCTGATCCTAAGGTTTATAAATTTGCGGCTAAAAAATTAGATCAACCGCTGGAGTCTTTGAGACTAGTAGCTACTCATGATTGGGATACTCACGGTGCTTTATCGGTAGGAATGAAGGCTGCATATATTAATCGCTCAGGCGCTATCTATCATCCTTTATATCGCCAACCTGATATATATGCGACAACCATGGGTGACATCGTAAAGCAAATTATAGAAAAATATGAAGTTACTCTAAAAAACACATTATAAGTAAACAACATAACAACGGGCAGTGCGCGAATACTACCCATTGTTTCAATGCTCATGAAAAGCATATTATTCTATTCAAATACCAAGGTAAATTCACCTTCAATGCTTTCTCCAGGGCCTGCTCTAGAGGTGAGGGAAAAATCAAAATCAGCTTTAATGTTTGTTTTATCATTGTCGAAGTCAAACCTTATGCTGCCATACTTACTTTCTGATAAGTTAGTAATGTCGGGTAAAACATCTGTGAAAATCTTAGCAAAGTTATCACTAGAGAATCCTGTATACAAACTTGCAAAGCCAGCTGTAGGAAATCTATTTATTTGAAATTGTAATTCAAATGGGTTGCCCTGATATTCGGTAAATAAACGTAATACTGTCGCGTTGGCCGTCTCTGATAGAGTACCATCTGTATCAAACGATTTAACATCAGCTGTAGTGACAATACCGCATACATCACTTGTTTTATCTAAATCGTCATAGGTTGAAAAGTCGATATTTAGTTCACCATTTGAACTTGAGCGGCTATCACTTTTCTTAGTGTACGTACTTGCTGCTACAAGATTTTCACCACACATGCGCTCTAACCTGAATTTACCCTCAGATTGACCAATAGTTAGCGAGCTTTGAAGATCTCCACAATCATTAGCCTCTCTATAACTTGGAACAACAAGATCAACTGTTCCACTTAAACCGCACTCTGACAGCGTCACCGTTTCTGTTGAAACATTAACCGTTTCTATATGCACTAAGCTCAATTGTTGCGTTTCAATAGTCGTTGTCGTGCCATCTTCTTTGAGTGTACTAGTAAACTGAGTCGTTTCATGGAACCAAGTACTGCCATCATTAAGCTCATTAAAGTTTAACGCTGTAACCACAGATATATCAGATTCTTCACCGTTGTTAACGGGATCTGTTATTTTTTCTATATTTTGAACTGTTAGAAATATGCTTTGACTACTAAAACCAATGGTTCGACTGTTTGAGTCAGCAAGTTTAACTTCCACTCTAATACTGCGGATAGTATCTACTTCTGGAGCGACAAAACTAATACTGTCAGAGCCCTGACCGCTAAAAGGAATATCTCCTTCTACTTGCCAGTCGAATTTAACTTCTTTGGCTCCTTCGCCTGTTAAGCCCAATGTTAAATTTACTGTTTCCCCTTCATTAACTTTCATTGTATTGGCTAACGGCTGGTATGTTAGCTCTGCAACTTTCTGAACGACTTCATCTGATGATCCTCCACCACAAGCAGACAAAAGTGTTAACAATATGGTTAAGATGATTGAGTATCGAGCAAAAGCTCCCTTTAAATTCATGATATTCCCTAATTAGTATGATAAGTATTGTATTTAGGGCAGGATTGTATTGAGTAGTAACAACAAGTACAAGACAATATTCTGTCTCTTATACACATCTGACGCTGCCGACGAAG
>CAJXRC010000253.1 GCA_913058405.1 uncultured Colwellia sp.
TTTATCGACGTTTTAACGCTGAGAATTGGATGAAGAGGAATGTTGAGCAAGTGCTACTTATCCAGAGTTAGGTTACTTACAAACCACATCCTGCTTGCCTAAAACTGAGCGATAACCAGTGATTATGCACAACATAATTGGTGTTTGAATTACAAAAAAGACGGCAGCAAACAATAAATAGTCAGTATTTTTAAAGATACTAACTGCAATCAACGCAGCCAGAGCTAAGTTCCGTACAGGAAACTCCATCACCACAGCCGCTTCATCCTTCTTATTCAGTTTCAAAATTAAACTTAAACAATACGCAATCAGCAGCGAAGCAAAGGTGAAAATCAACGCCAATAATAATAAAGAAGATAATTGCTCAACAATTTTTTGATGAAATTTAAAGAAAATAGCTAATAACAGCAAGAGTAATCCTACTGCGCCTATTTTTTCCAAGGTTGGCATAAATATAATCATAAGTTGTGGCTTCATAGACCTTAAAAACATACCAAATACTACAGGAAAAAGAAGAAGCAACACTAGCTGAAGCGCTTGTTTAACAATGATATTTTCTAAAGGAAAATCGACGCCTAATAAAGAGGGGAACACAGTTAACATAACTAGCGGTAGAATAATCACGGACACTAAACCATTAAAAGCAGTTAAGGTCACAGATAATGCTACATTCGCTTTTGCTAAAAAACTATAAATATTAGACACAGCTCCTCCTGGACAAAGAGAAACCAATAACATCCCTCCTGCTACCAAACTCGGAGGTTGCATCACTTTAATGATTATCCAAGCACATAGAGGCAACAACAGCATCTGTCCTAGAGTCACAGCAATAACTTGTTTCTTTTGTGACTTAAGATTTTCTACATCTGTTTTTTCGAGACTAGCGCCAATGATAAACATTAAAAAAAACACCAGTACAGGAACCGCTAATTCAATCATTTCCATATTAATTGATACCTAACACTCAGTTGAACTTGTTGATAAAATAGCATTATAACTTATTCACTTGCCGAGGCAGAGTGAATAAAGCGCTGGTAACAAACATTTATATCCGTTACCAATCAAGATGCAGCTTTCTTAGTATTTGAATACTTTGAATGGTAATAGGCATATTAACCCATTAATAGAATCCACATCGACAAAAACCAAAAGGAACCTATTTCCTTCACTATAAAATAAATTAGTTTAAATTTTTACACTAGAATTAAAAATTAGAATTAAATACCTAAAAGTCACTGTTCTTCAAAAGAATAAGCAAAATAATACTCTCTGTTGCATGAAACAATTAGCTCACGTACAAACTTGTTAAGTTTAGTCTTTGGTTTCTCCGAAAAGGCTATTAATTAACAAGATAACTTAATGCCACTTAAGAGAGCCTCATGAATAAATTTCTTAACGATACTCAACAGCCACTCAGTTTAATTTATCTCGATGCCAATGCGACCACTCAAGTATTGCCACAAGCTGCATCTGCAGCACTATCAACGATGGAAACACTTTTCGGCAATCCGAGTAGTAGTCATGTTACAGGTTTGCAAGCCAAGCAAATAGTCGACAAAACTCGCCAACAAGCAAAACGTATTGTTGGTGCTGATGAAGGTCAAATTATCTTTACCAGTGGTGCGACTGAAGGCATTCAAACAGCAATATTATCAGCATTAATTAATGTTAAAAAAACACTTAATAAGTCTCTTAATAACAAAAAACACAGTCTATTGTATGGCGCAACTGAACATAAAGCTGTTCCAGAGTCGCTAAAGCACTGGAATGAAATACTTGAGATAAATGCTGAGGTAAAAGCAATTCCGGTTAATGAAAAAGGCCTGCTCGATTTGGAATTCATCGCTAAAGAAGTACCTAATGCTTTAATGATTTGTACCATGGCGGTAAACAATGAAACCGGCGTATATCAAGATATAAGTTCAGTTGATCGAACTATACGAGCCAATAATCCGAACGTAGCCTGGATGGTAGATTGTGTGCAGGCTTTAGGTAAAACAGACTTATACTTAGCGCAAACAAGTATCGATTATGCACCTTTTAGTGGTCACAAGCTTTATGCCCCCAAAGGCATTGGTTTTATGTATGTTAAAGAAAAAACACCATTTACCCCCTTTATCGCTGGCGGTGGTCAAGAGAGCGGTTTACGGTCAGGCACCGAGAACTTGCCTGGTTTAGCGGCCTTAAGTGTTATATTTGATATGCTTCTTGGTGAGAGTGAATCAAGCTTTACTTCCGTTGAAAACCTACATTCTTTTCGCCAGCAGATTGTCTCAGCATTAACTCAAGCATTCCCTGCAATTGCTTTTAATCATAGTTTTGAAAATTCTGTGCCGACTACCATTAATTTTGCCATTCCAGGCTTTAGCTCAAAAGAAATAATGGATTTATTTGATTCCGCTAATGTCCGTGTAAGCTCAGGTTCAGCGTGTAGCTCGAAAGTAACGCGTAGTTTCGTTCTAGATGCCATGGGACTAACAGCATGGCAAAGTGAATCAGCTATTAGAATGTCATTTGGTCCTGCGATGACACAAGCAGAAATTGACAATGCCTGCAGTCGAATAGTTTTCGCAGCGCAAGCATTAGAACAAAGCTGTTTGGTTCTTGATACAAAAAGCATCGACACACAAGCTGTAAACAACAGCGATAAAACTGAATTAGATGGCCTTGTACAATTTAAAGTTGGCGCAAGTTGCAGCTGGTTATATGTTGATCAAAAAACTAAATCCGCACTCTTTATTGATCCCTTGCCAGAACTAACCGAACGTTTGCAAACATTACTCACTTGTCGAGGTCTTGAGCTAATTGCTGTCATAGATACCCATGGCCATGCTGACCATGTTTCATGTCGTCAAGATATTGCCCAATCACTGCTTGCCAAACAACCAACAGACGCACTAGGTTGGCCCGCTGACGCAAAAATAACGACTATTAATGACCAAGAATACCCATACATTACTTTGGGCGATAAGTGGTTAATTAAAGTCGCTACACCTGGTCATACTGACGACAGCATTAGCTTGTTATTATGTGATCCAATCAAGAGTCCAACAGATAAATTGACAGTTCATTATACTTTCTGTGGTGATTTAATTCTAATGAGCAGCCTTGGCAGAACCAACTTTTCAAACAGTAGTTCGCCAGCAATGTATTCCAGCTTACAACTGCTGACCGATCTTATTGGCACCAAGAGCCTTATTTGTCCTAGTCACGACTATAACAACGAATTTACTAGCCGAATTGAAACAGAAATGGCACGAAACTCATTGCTCGCTCACGTCATTAATAATGAAATAAATAGTGAAGAATTTTCGCAACAAAAGATGGCAATGGATAAAAATATTATCAAAGAGTCAGACTCAGAAATAATGTGTGGTGCTTTAATAGATGCTTGCCAAAAAGTGGTTGTCCGTGAATATAACAGCACCAGTTTAGCCAACGCGGTAAAAGAATCGAGTAACATGAAGCTAATTGATATCCGTGAACCGCACGAATACGCCCTACAACACGATAAAAAATTCACGCACAATGTTCCTTTGACTCGACTAGTGCATTTTGTAGAAAAGCAGCAACAATATAAAGAACAAGAATTAGTATTAGTTTGTCGTAGTGGTAGTCGCTCGCAATTAGCTGCTCAAGCATTAGCTCGGTTAGGCTTTGAAAATGTTGGTCATTTAAAAGGTGGTTATGCTTTGCATCAATATTAGGGTCTGTTGATTTTTATTATTCACCATGAACGAAGATAAGTAATAATATTTAATGCGATTTAAAGTAAAAAGCCAGCATAGTTGCTGGCTTTTTCTCTATCTTAATAAGTTGAGTACTAGAGTGACAATCTACATGGAATGCAAACAAGTCTTATAATAGGTGCTCATCTAAAAAGCTAACAACCTTTCTCATATACGCCTTTTGATTTTCTGAATTATAAAAACCATGACTTTCATTATCAATGACAAACCAATCATATGCTTTTTTCTCTTCATCCAGCGCTGCTTTTAATCGCTCAACATGCTCAAAAGGTGCTCTTTTATCCTTCTCGCCATGAGCCAATAAAATCGGTACTTGTATCTTTGCGGCATAGTTAACTGGAGACATACTTTTTAACTGTTGCTTATCCGTTCCTAATACGCGTTTTAGATAACTCCGCCCTGAGTGAGTTTGCGGTATATCCCCTTCTTCAAACATTAACTCCAAATCATAAATGCCCGCATTGGCTATGGCACATTTATAAACGTTAGAATATAAGGCTACGCTTTGTACAGCAGAATAAGCGCCAAAACTGCCTCCCATAATACATACTTGATTATCAGCTGCTTTTTTATTTTTCACTAACCATTGATAGCCATTTAATATATCCTGCTGAATTAATCCTCCCCACGCTTTATAACCCGATTCTTGATAGTTAAAACCATAACCGCCTGAGCCACGAAAATTGACTTGTAAAACAGAATAACCATGAGCCACTAGATACTGTACCTGTGAAGAAAACTCCCAGTAATCTCTCACACCATGGGGACCGCCATGTACTAAAACAACGGCTGGTGCTAGCTCACCTTTTTGTTTTGCTTTCGCTTGGGTAAAAAAACCGTGCAACATGGTGCCATCTTCTGCTGCAAAATTGATAGGCTCAACTTGGGTAAAATCAGCACTCTTAAATTTAGGTTTAAACTGAAATAACTGGCTTAAACTATTTTTTTTCTTATCGAATAAATACAAACTTCCTGGGTCAATATCAGAGGAAACTAATATCACATAAAACTGTCCGTCCGATGTTTTACTGGTTACCTTAACTTCACTATAAGGGAAAGATTTTAATAGTTCTTTAAAGACTTTTGCTTCTTCATGTTTTTTATTTAAAATTAAATAGGCGGGGTAGCCATCATCAACCCGAATGGCATAAGCTGAACGATTATCAGTGGTCATTTCCACATCGGTTATGCTTACTTTTTTTTCTGTGTACACCGACTTATATTGATAATTTTCTAGGTTTAATTTGAATATGCCTTTAGTGTCTTGGTTATAATTGTCAATCGTGTATAAATACTTGCCTGACGTATCTACAAATAAAGGAGTGACTTTATTACCAACAGTGTCTTCAGGGATAGCTTTCCATCCACGATCTTGTTTAGAATAAAGTTGAGTATTATTATCTTTATCTGTGCCAGCCACTAACTTTAGCTTACCTTGACTGTTCGTTAAAAATCGCGAAAATGATATGGGAGACTTAGCTATTTTCTTTTTAGTGATGCCTGTATAAACATTGAGTTTTAAGACTGTCGCCTTTCTCTCACCAGTACTACTCATAGGTGTTGAGCTAATTAAAATATGCTTTTTATCTTCTGGCAGGATATCAATAATTTCTCCCCAGCCCAACGTCGACTTTTTCTTTTTAACTAAAGAACCCGTTTGTTTTTCTCCAGAACGATAGCCATAAATCATCTTCCCTTTTGAGCCGTCAATATTTATTGCGAACAATTCACCATAAAATTGAGCTTCTTCACGCCAAGGTTCTCGCTTAGCAAGGCTTATTACTACGCGTTCATTATTGACCCAATAGTACTGACCAATTTCTAACTTTCCTGGAAGTTTTGAGCCTGAAATGGCTTCTAATGTTTGACTATCTAAAAACACTAAAGTCGCCTCTCCTTTGCTAAAAACCGACACGGCTAAATGTTTACCGTCTGGCGATATTTTTGCATTTTGATACTGTGATCGATTGAACAAATCATCCCAATTTTTAGCATATCCCGTAGGTGAAATTAAGATTAAACCCAGCAGAATTGTATTTCTAATAAATATAAACATACTGTTATCCTTTTAGTTAAAATAGATAAAACAACTAGTTACATAGGTAAAAAATTGAATTAACTTTTACTTCCGATGTAGAAATCGATGTGAAAAATTAAAATAAACATACCACAAACACAAAATGTAACGGAACTTAATGCGCTATGATTGGCTTTTCTTTAGCTGATTCGAAATACTTAATAAAGCAATTCCATCAAATAAAAAAGTCACACCGATAATGAGCCCAATGACCCACGCACTGGAAAAAGGCCAATTAGTCAGTACAACTCCCCCTAGAATAAAAGAAATCACACCACTTAATAAACTAAAAAACTTGGCTGATGAGTTAAGGCCAAAAGAAACTACAACAGCACTAAAACCACTGATCAAAAAATAAATGGCTATTAACAAACCTAACACACCCAGAATAATGGCTGGATGAGTAAAAATAATGAGTGCCAAAGCCAACAAAATAAAAGGCTTAAACCACAAAGACATTTCTTGTGCTTTATATTGCCATGCATTAAAAGCCAGCGCGATTGCTGATATTAAGAATATACCACCAACATAAGTATTAAATGCCAAGCCAACAAAGTTAGGTAACAAAATACCTAAGATGCCAATAACGATCATCGCTATGCCAACGGTTTTGGTGTTTTTGATAAACGCGAGATTGATGTGCTGAGCGGATGTATCTAGTGATACTTTTGGCATCACTTCTGGCTCGGTTTCTGACGTACTTTTCGAGTGAGGGACTATATCTGTCATAGTGAATTATCCTTAAATTGACATAATGATATTTGTAAAAATAATGTAACAGAAATACTGAGTAAACTGTATTCATAATTGACCTCTAACAAAGTCATACGCTGAAGCCTTCTTGTTAAGACGATCTGTTTCAACATAAAGCCTTATGGGTGCCTTGACTAACTCAGCCCTTGATAATATTTACCACAGGATGACTAAATTGATAGATACTTCTTGTATTTAACTATTTTCAGCGTAAATAAGCATGAGTTAGTAAAGCGTATTTCAACAAACATCCTAAATTATTAAATTTTTCAATTCATATATTTTATAAATAATTTTGGATCTGTCTCTTATACACATCTCCGAGCCCACGAGACCGTACTAG
>CAJXRC010000254.1 GCA_913058405.1 uncultured Colwellia sp.
ACGAGATCTAGTACGGTCTCGTGGGCTCGGAGATGTGTATAAGAGACAGCATATAATCAAGTGGATTCACTAATAGCACCCCTGACATATAAACAGCACAAGTATTCCAGGGGATCAACGGAGAAGTTATTGTACCTGCATCTTCTAATGTTCTGCTTAACACTAGAGGGTCTAAACCTCTTCGTTCGTATTCTTCTTTGTACATGCGACCTGGCATTACAATAGCCATATATTGATCCGCAGTTAAAATGTTAGTGCCGATACACGTAGCTACCGTACTTGCGATAAGACTACCAGTTGATTTGGCAGAAGCTAAAATAACCTCAACAAACTTTTTCAACATACCTAAGTGTTCTAATACCGCACCAAAACTTAACGCACACATGATAAGCCAAACAGTATTCAGCATCGAAGACATCCCTCCTCCACTGAGTAACGAATCAAGTTGGCTGTTGCCTGTTTCAATTACCACACCGTCAAAAAAGGCCGTCCAGATCACTTTTACATTTGCTGTGACCAAATCAGCATCTCCACCCAAACGTACGATTAACTCTTGTTGAAATACTAAAGCCCAAACACCACCAATTAAGGCGCCAATTGCAACCGCAGGAAAGGCAGGTACTTTTTTAATGGCCAGCGTTAATAAAACTAATAATGGTACTAAATTAAAGACCGAAATATTAAATTGTTCCGCTAGCTGCTGGCTTAACAAATCAATACTGTCATTATTTACTGTAATGGTTTCATTAAGCCCAATTATGATGAACAAAACTAGCGCCGTAATAATAGAAGGTGCGGTTGTCCAAAACATATAACGGATATGAGCAAAAAGTTCACTACCTGCGATAGCCGGAGCTAAATTTGTTGTCTCTGAAAGAGGGGAAATTTTATCACCAAAATAAGCACCAGAAATAACAGCACCTGCGGTAACAGCCGGAGACAAATCTAACCCCTGAGCTATACCAATTAAGGCAACACCGATTGTCGCCGCAGTAGTCCATGAACTACCAATACTCATAGAGACGATGGCACACATGACACAGGCAGCAGCATAAAACCATGATGGATTTAATAACTGTAATCCATAATAAATCATTGTTGGTACCGTTCCTGATAATAACCAAGTACCAATGAGCGAGCCTACAGCTAATAAGATTAAAACCGCACCAAGAGAAAGAGAAATACCATTCACAATAGCTTTTTCAATAGACAGCCAATTGTGTCCATTTTTTACGCCTACAATAATAGCAACGCCCATGGCTATAAGTAGCGCTATTTGATTTGGACCATAAGACGAGTTATCGCCGAAATAAAATACGGCAAGGGTAAGTAAACAGATTAAAGTGATCACTGGGATACTTGCATCAAGCATACTTGGTTGTTTTGGGAGATTTAACTCAGACATGTAATGTAAACCTTTTATTATTGTAGTTATTCAACGGTAGGCTAATATCATTGTGTTTATACCCATGATTATTCAAACTGTACTTTTTAACCGTTTAAAAAATTCATCTACTTCGTTGCATTCAATCATAATAGCCAGCTATTACTCAATCATGCACCTTGCAGCTAAAATCGTTAACCATGCTAAAAACCAAGCAATTCCAATGACCACGGGGATATATAACAATAAAGCCGCCTCGATGGGCGGCTTAATTATAAAAATACTGATTATTTTTTCGCGATTTTTCCTAAAGAAACAAAATCAAATGTAATACGTGCTGCTTCATCTAAGAACGGGTCTAAGTCATCAAGCTCATCAGATAAGTCATCTAGATCTGCTACTTTCTCTTTACCTAGCAGAGTAAGTTGCTCGTTAACACGAACTAAACGTTTGCTTTTACGTTCTTTGCGTTCTGACTGTCGAGTTGCAAGATTTAACGAAATAGTTTTATCATCTTTCTCTGCTTGATAAATACTAATGTCTTCCAACAAATAATTAAACTCTGGGTTATCTTTGATACGTTGTTGATAAAGTGAACTCAGATATTCAATATCTGTGTTAAGTTCATTCAATGGTGAATATTTTGCTCGCTGAATTTGATCCCAAGGTAGCGCATTTTCTTCTTTACTCTCACCCCAGTCTTCAGGGTTTATCGCTGTAGGGAAAGCGATATCAGGCAACACTCCACGATGTTGAGTACTACCACCATTGATTCGATAAAATTTAGCGATAGTGTACTGGATACTGCCTAAAGGCTTTTCATATAAGTCATAAACTCGACCTAAACCACGATGCTGTTGCACAGTACCTTTACCAAAAGTATGTTCACCAACAATCACACCACGTCCATAATCTTGAATGGCAGCAGAGAATATTTCAGAGGCTGAAGCACTATAGCGGTCAACCATTACAGTTAATGGGCCATCGAAAAAGCTAACACCATCGCGATCACTATTTACTTGGATACGATTAGCGCCGTCTCTAATTTGAACAACTGGACCTTTATCGATGAACAAACCGGTTAATAAGGTTGCTTCACTCAATGAGCCACCGCCGTTACCGCGAAGGTCGACAATGATGCCTTCTACTTTTTGTTCTTTAAGTTTGGCGATTTCTTTTTTTACATCTTTAGACAGGTTGTTATAAAAGCTAGGTATAGTGATAACACCTAATTTCTTACTTTCTGCCACATCTGGGTTTTCAAGATAAACTTCAGACTTAGCGGCTCTATCTTCTAATTTAATAATATCTCGAACAATAGAAACCACTTTAATATTGGCTTCATCGTCACTATCACCTGATAAAATCTGTAGGCGAACAGTAGTGCCTTTCGCACCTTTAATTAATTCAACCACATCATCTAAGCGCCAACCGATAACATCTTCAAAGTCATCATCACCTTGGGCTACGCCAACGATACGATCTTTTGATTTCAATTGTTTTGATTTATCTGCTGGGCCACCGGTAACAACACGGTGAATAACAGTATAATCTTCTATTGAACGCAATTCTGCGCCAATACCTTCAAGTGATAAGTTCATATCAACTTGAAATCTTTCCGCATTACGTGGAGATAAATATGATGTATGTGGCTCAACAACACGAGCAAAGCTATTCATCACAAGTTGGAAAGCATCTTCACTTTCACTCTGCTTCAAGCGTTTAATCGCGTATTCATAGCGTTTAGTTAAAACTTCTTTTATTTTTGGCCATTCTTTCTTAGTTAGCGTCAGATTTAATACATCTGACTTAACTTTCAATCGCCATAACTCATCCAACTCAGCTTCACTAGCAGGCCAAGGTGCTTCTTCGCGATCAAATGAATAGATTTCTTCTTTGGTGAAATCGAAAGGATTTTTATCGCCTTTAGAACTCAATAACTTAACCGCATATTCATAGCGTTCTAAACGTCTTTGCATATTCAAGTTATAAATATCATAGGCAGTGTCTAACTTGCCACGAGTCAACACAGAATCAAATTCTAGACGGTATTTTTGAAAATCATTGATGTCCGTTGCTAAGAATATGTTTCTCGCATAATCAAGTTGCTTGATAAAGCGATCAAAAATCTCACCTGACAAAGCATCATCAATAGTGACCTTTTTATAATGTGCGCGAGTAAATCGTGCCGTAATACGCTTGCTTGCTGTAGCATGCTGAGTTTCAGGCATGAGCACAGGGAGTTCTTCTGGAGTTTTCGGTTTTTCAAACGCAATGGCGCTAACAGATAAACCTAACGATAAAGATACGGCGAGAGCGATACGACAAAATTTTTGCATGCATTAACTTCCTATTCAATTTCTATTTGACCCAGCGATTTTGCTGGGACTAGCCGCCAAACCTAATAATGACGACTTTTGACTTCTATAAGTAGATATTTTGAAGTTGAGTCTTGATCACCATGCCAGAATCAAGTTGAACACTGATATCTTTACCTGATATTTCAGTGATAGTGGCTTTCATTGGCGAGTTACCTAGCTGTACTCTAACTTTACTACCTACATTAATTGTAGTTGATTCAACAGACTTAAGTGGCTCAACTTCTTTTTTCACAGCTTTTTTCGGTGTTGATTTAACTGTTTTAAATTTAGTTGATTCACGTTTTTTATCAGCTGGCTTGTTATTAGCCGCTTCTGTTGAGCCTTGCTTACCTTTATAAGGTTTTTTAGTATCGTTGTCTGTTGCTTTTTTGTTACCAAATTTTTCTTGGCTTTCTTTAAGCGTTTTACTAGCGTAAGCGGCTTGATCTTCATCAATTTCCGCAACGTCTTTGCCATCAATGTCGACACGAAAAGTGCCAACTTTGATAACTTTTAGATAACGCCAGCTGCTTGTGTAATGTCTTAATGCTTGACGTAAACGTGTTTTACTCACTGTTTCATCATCATCAAGCTTTTCAGCTAAATCTTGGAATATACCAATTTTAAGGGGTTTAACAGGACCTTTAATTGAAAAACACTCTGGGAATTTTTCAGTTAAATAAGCAATAATATCTTTCGTACTTGTACGTTTAATTTCAGTTTCCATAGCTACACTTTTTTACAATTTTAATTAAATTAAGCTGATTTTATTTTTAAACCAAAATTACTCCTATAAGAGCAACCCTAGCAAGAAAATAGCGCCAATGTTTATCTTTCTTTATTCTTCAGATTGGAGATGTTGCTCGGGATTATCGAGTACATGCTTACACCAATCATATATATCATCTGTTTCTATTTCAGCAATCGCTTCTTGGCCTATCCAGGTGTCCCAAATCAGTGCCAACAATTGCTCTAACACTTCCGTATCGATGTTTTCATCCGCCAAATCGTACATGGTATGATAAATTTCATTCATACGCTCAGCAACTTCTTCTTCCTGACCATCCCAGTCACCCACAATTTCTTGGGTCACTAAATAGTCATGAATGACTACAAATTCTTTCATTAAACCTTCACTTTCTCTATAAAGTTAGACTATCGGTTAAATTTACGCATTACCCATATCAGCAATATTTTGCTCAAAAGCCTGGACTATTGACATAACACCTTGCTCGTCTTCTAGATCAAATCGGTCAAATGCCGTGCTATCAATATCTAATACAGCAATGACTTTACCAGCGACTTTAACTGGGATAACTAGCTCAGCATTACTACTTGCATCACAGGCGATATGTCCATCAAACTGATGTACATCTGAAATGCGCTGAACCTCTCCAGTTAATGAACATGTACCACAAACACCAGCACCAACTGGAATTCGAATACATGCAACTTTACCTTGAAATGGTCCGAGTACCAACTCATTGTCGATAAGACGATAAAAGCCGACCCAATTCACTTCAGTTAATCGTTCAAAAAGCAAAGCACTAATATTTGCCATGTTAGCAATAATATCAGATTCATTGTTTATTAGCGCTTTAGTTTGCCCTAATAACTCATGATAAAATTCAGCTTTATTACTCATTTAAAGGCACCATTGAAGAAAGCTACGATAAAAAGCGCTAACATACCTAAAAACACTCGACAATTAAAGCTTTTCTCGAACAAATGGCTAACTATTACGAGTTAATAGCTCATTATTCAATCTTTAAGACTAAATTTAACAGAAACAGTGGCTGTAATGGTTTGACTACCCGTTAAAGAAGAATGTGATCTTGGGCTTGCATCACTCATCATTGCTTCCGCATACATAGGTCGATAATGATTGCTTGACTGTTCTCTAATGAATTCTAATTTTTCTATTTCTCGCCCAGCTTGTTTTACCATTCGCTGTGCTTTCTTCTCGGCGTGGCTGACAGCTTTTAATAAAGCTTGCTGATAATACTCATCTCTTCCTTCGACACTCATGGAAAGAGCAGAAATATGACTAACATTTATTTTAATAATTTGAGTTAAAAAACTATCATAGTCATCAATTTTGTTAAATTTCACGGTGATTTGTCGACTTAACTCAAATAACGGTCGCTTATGTTCATTCACATTTGTTGTTTGCTTATTAATACTTTGACCATCGATATAAACACTACCTTGTCTAGCTTTGTTAACTTCAATACCATGAACTTGAATTGAAGGTTTTTCCTTTATAATACGCAAGTTAACTCGAGCAGAAGTGATGTTTTTCTCTTTTACAGACAGATTTTTTGCTGCATTAACGACTGAATTACTTTTCTTATCAACTAGTGCTTTTAATTTAGACGGCACCCGACCCCGCTCGGTAATAGTTAATGTTAATGAAAATTGATCAGGTATCACGATGACACTGCCCTGACCCGATACTTCGATCCCTGCACCATCAAAAGAAAAAGCTTTGGTTGGTAGCAGTAAACAAACTAACAGTGTCGAACAAGAGACTATTTTTTTCTGGTTTAGGTTTAAATTTAAGTTCAATAAGTGACTTCTCGGTGAACGAATTAAAGATAACAAATTCATGTTAAGACCTTAAGTTAAGTGTGGAATGGTTTTACCCATAACCTTTCATATGTAATGTTAATAAAAACTTTGATTTATCTCTTATTTTATTTAGTAATGAAATTGGTTAATCCTTACCTCATTACGGTATCGATAACTATAAAAGACAATGTAATATTTATTTCGGCTTTGGGGCATATATCCATGATACTTCAATATGCGCGTTTCAGGATGCCTGTGCGATTCATGACCGAGACGCATCTCTTTATTAAGGGTTATTCCCTTAAAAAGAGATGCAACGAAGAGCATTATTTGCTCAGGCATCGCCGTAGGGCTGGTTTAGAAACGCTTTATGCTACGTTATATATTTCGATAAGTGAACAGCCATTATCTTCAATCCATGCTTTGCCTAAAGACGTTTCTAATACCAGCTAAATCCTGCATCTTGAGGTCACATGGGTATATAACTCAAAGAGTCTAACTGCTCTAGCCCTTATTCTGTCTCTTATACACATCTGACGCTGCCGACGAAGAGGATAGTGTAGATC
>CAJXRC010000255.1 GCA_913058405.1 uncultured Colwellia sp.
ACATCGTTAAATTTATTTGATTTAGAATGACTAGACCTAAACAAATTTGCCTTGTTATTGAACATTTAACATAGCTCTGAGTTGGGAAGAAATTTAATCAAATTGGTATTACTCAATCCCCATCAATAAACGTGGTAAAAATAACGCTAAGTCCGGTACAAAGGTCACTAAGAGCACCATAGGTAAGTGACCAAAACACAGTAACTTAACCGTTGGCACAATATACTTATTGAGTGGTAATTTCGCGACTCCCCCTGCCATGTAGAGCATCGGAGCACAGGGTGGCGAGACATTACCCAAGCCAAGGTTTACCCCTACGATTGCGGCAAAATGAATTGGATGAATTCCAAGAGCCTGTACGACTGGCAAGAATATAATTGCCGCTAAAACACCACCAGAAATATCATCAACTATCATCCCGATAAGCAGTAATAAAAGGTTAATCACTAAAAGGATCACTAGCTTATTATCAGATAACAGTAATAGCGCTTCGGCAAGTTGCTTCGGCACCTGCTCTAAAATCATTGCCCTGCTCATAATAAACAAGAAGAATAACACCGCCATAATTGAACCCGTCATGATGACAGCTCTTACTGTGGCACTACCAAGCGTTTTGAACGTTAATCCTTTGTAGACAAATAAACTTACCGGTATTGCATAAATAACCGCAATTGCCGCCGCCTCTGTTGGCGTTGCAATCCCTGTATAAATAGCACCTAAGATAATAACAGGCATCAACAATGCCCAAAATGCATTATAACCAGAAGTAGCTACACCGCGTGCTGCTTGAACAAAAGGCAACGCAGGTTCGACTTTTATCAGGGTATTTTTACGTAAAAACCAGAAGTTTAATCCGCAGTATATTACCGTCAACATGATTCCTGGAATAATCGTTGATAGAAAAGCTGCGCCAACGGACAACCCGCCAGTGATCGAAAAAATAATCATCGGAATACTTGGCGGAATTAATAGCGCCAATACAGATGAGCAAGCGACTAAAGCCGTTGCATGTCCCTCTGGGTATCCTTCTTCTTTCATTCGTGGGATCATAATCTGGCCAATTGCCGCAATGGCAGCTGAAGAACTACCAGAAATAGCACCAAATAGTGCGCAAGTTAAAACGGTTACTGCGCCTAGGCCACCTTTCAGTCGACCAACAATTGAATTAACAAAATTGAGTAAGCGATTCGAAATTCCACCTTCAGCCATTAAAATCCCAGCTAAGATAAACAAGGGTAATGCTAACAGGGCAAAACCACCGCTGGTATTGAATCCATGAATAACCAAAAAGGAGATATCATTGCCTGTAGCAAAGGTGAACATTATTGCGCCGATACCAAAAGCAAAAGCAACAGGAAGTTCGGCTAATAATAAGACAACTATGACCAGCATAGATATGAGGAAAATAACCATAATATGCTAATCCTTTCCGTTATTTAATAATTGAAGTTTTGTCGCTTTCGACTGGGCTTTGGCGGCTAACATCGCACGGTAATCTTTGACGATTTGCAGCATAAAATAAAAGACCATCATGGCAAAACCAAAGATCATGCTGGCACTCCATAATCCTTTAGGCCATTGCAGATATAAGCTCATGCGTCCTTTTTCAATAATAAACAATCCATATTTAGTCGCATAGTAGCCGAAAACACAGGCAGCAATAGTGCAAATAATTGAAACAATAAAGCGGATCAACTCGATTTTAAATGGGTCTGTCACAACCAAACTGACGATGCCACCGTGTATATGTGCGCGTTCTTTAGTCGCATAACCCATGCCGAGAAAATAAATCCAAACTGCCATTAAAATTGCGGCTTCTTCTATCCCTGCAAAAGGGGATTCGAGCACATATCGCATGATGACTTGGGTGAACATTAAGAGGGCGAGTCCGAGACCACTAAAGATCATTGCCCCTTTGAGACAGGAATCGAATATAAATTCAAACTGTTGTAGTGCTGTTTTTTTTATTTTTATCGGTAAATCAGCTTGTTGCGGCAGACTTCTAGATTCTAATGTACTGGTTTTCATAACTATATCTCCTTTTGGAAATTTTAGACTCAAGCCATTTACTTAGCGGCTTGAGTCCAGATCAGACCTAATAAGGAATTACTTAATGCCAGCTATCTCACGCATCATTTTCATGATGTCGCTTCCTACTTTTTTCTCCATGTACGGCCATTCTTTTGCGTACAAAATACTTTTAGCTTTAGCACGATCCTCATCGGATAACTCGATAACTTTAATACCGCTATCACGAACCTTGTCTAAGAAGCTGTTATCAATCATCTCTGCTTCCTGCCAAGCCCATTTAAGTGTTTCGTCTGCTGCCATTTGCATCTTCTGTCTCTCAGCGGCTGGAAGATCTTCCCACCAGTCTTTATTGACTAACCAGAAAGCATGCTCAAAATAATCACGCGTTAAAATATAGGCTTCTAGCACATCACGCATTTGATAAATTTCAACGGCAGGACCAAATGCTCTGCCATCCACAGTCCCTAACTGCAGTGCAGTGTAAAGCTCAGAGTAAGGCATAGGAACAGCAGAAAAACCCCAATTTTTAAAGCGTTCAATCGCCAATGGAGATGGGATTACTCGCATCTTTATGCCTTTTGCATCTTCGGGAAAACTGGTAGGAATTTTATCAACACCTTTGCGGATAGTAATAGAGCCGAAGCCAGTTGGAATAGTGCCTAATGCAACAAGATCCATTTCGGCAAAAATTTTATTGTAAACATCAAGCATTGGTCCACCAGGGCCATATACTTTGCGCGCACTTTCCCAGTCATCAACCACATAACCCAACCATGTTAAATCGAGTCGGCCATCAAATTCAGATGCGCCGTAAGTAATGGTCATTGGGATAACGCCCATCATTGTTTGTTCAAACTGCGAGGTCCAATCGCCTAAATCACCACCCGGATGATAATCAGCTTTATAAGAAGAACCTTTATCGCTGAGTTGCTCCATGAACTTCTCAGAAGTGTGATGAAAAATATGTTCGGTGTTATAAGCTTGGGCAAAAATAAACTTACTATCTGCAGCAGCAGTATTAATTCCAGATACACTTAACACAGCTGCCAGTGTACAGGCACTAATAAGCTTATTTTTTGATGTTTTTGTAGTAATTTTTGTTGTCTTCAACATTTTGAATCCTCTGTTTTAGGTTTTATATGCCTTATGTCAGAATAATTTTTTATTCCAATATAGGCGAGGTCGAGATCAGTCTGCCTCGTTTTAAAATTCAGATAAATCCAATAGTTCTTAACTAAAGTTAATTGTTTACTTACCTAAAGAGTCAATACTTTGCCAATTAGCTACATGCTAATCAATGTGGTCGGTAACTTGTATGATTGGCCTAAAATAAATAGGCTATATGGAATAGTTAAACAGTTACTTTCAAAGAGTGATACCGCAAGAAAAGGCCTAAGACAATTTAGATTTCTTGCAAAAATATAGCAGGGAGTTATTGCTGACGAGCAAACTAAAGCGTGAATATTGCTGGATATGAAGGGGATTCTTTTCTGGAAAGAGTGCCACCTAAAGCTTGATAAGATATACCTTCATACCTTCAGTTAGGTGGTAAAATTAACTACGCACTACACGACAAGTTTTAAATGGCCTCTCTATTTTAATGAGTTTTGATATTGGCTAACTTAATTTACCGAGCGTTTTACTTGTTCGTCAGAAGTTGCTCCATGAAAGTGTCTAAAATGATGTTTGAACGGGCACTTTTTCGTGTCACTACCGAGTAATAACTTTCAATGCGAAACTTATCTGGTTTTATAGCCCTGAGTTTACCATCGGCCACCCACTGCCTAGCAAAGTGCTCAGGTAAATACCCTATGTAGCGTCCAGTAAGAATTAGAAAAAGCAAACCTTCACGGTCTGTTGCACTAGCTGTACTATTGAGCTTTTGCAGCAAGTGTCTAATTTCAGGTGTCTGCTGATAAGATAAAACTACTGCATCACTTTTAGAGATTATCGTGTTGGTAAGCTGCTTATCATCGAAAGTAAAATATGGATGGTCTTTACTACAATATAAAAACGACTCTTCTTGATATAGCTGATGATAATTGAGGCCTGACAGGGGGCGAAGTTCAGGAACAACACCGACATGTAACCGACCATCGAGCACATCAATTTCAATCTTATCAGGCGGCATCATTCTAAGATTGATTTGAATTTCAGGCCCTAAATCTTTTAATTCCATTAAGGCATTGGTAAGTTTCATGTGCTCGATGGTAACCAAATTATCGGTAATTCCGATATTAAGCTCGCCTTTAAGTTGCTCATTAATACCATTGACCTGAGTTCGAAATGTTTCCAATGCACTAAGTAACTCGATAACAGACTGATAAACCTCTGCCCCCTCCTCCGTTAAGGAAAAACCAGTACGACCCCGTTGGCAAAGTTTTAAATTAAATCGTTTTTCAAGATCCGAAATAGCAATGCTAATTGCAGGGCGGCTAATGTTTAATTCCACTTCAGCTGCTGAGAATCCACCACAATCTACCACGGTTTTAAATATGCGTAACATTCGTAGATCAATGTTACTAACTTGGCCTGTGAAACTTCGTTTTTTTAATGTCATAGCTCTCCAATAGGTAAATAAATATTTAACTTAAGTTAATTACATTTGAATTTATTTAAGTTAGCTGTTGCGCAAGTATAAGTCAATATCGACTCTTGGAAAGCTAATAATGAGTGCATGACATTGAGCAAATCACTTTAGGTGATCATTCAAAGTCGATATTAAATCGAAATAACAAGCTTATTTGTAACTACTCAATTGTTGAGAGTTTCAAATCAACAAGGATAAAAATATCAAAAGAAAATAGCGCGTAACTTACTAAGTTTCGTACCTAAAAAATAACTATAACAATATGAAAATGGGGATCACGATGAAAAATTTTAACTATAAAACATCAATACTTGCTTTAGCTATTCTGTTACCAACATCTGCAGTCTATGCAGAAACTGCGGAAGAAAGCTTAACGAAACAGCTTACTGAAATTCAGACGCGTTTAGCTCAATTAGAAGAGTCTAAAAAGCCTACAGCTGATACAAATGAAACATCTATTAATTTTTATGGCTCTTTACGCCCTACTTTTGGCGTAACAAGCAGTGATACTGAAGATAGCTGGGATGTTGGTGATGCATTATCACGCATTGGTATCGGTGCAGAGCATAAACTAAGCAATGGTATGACAGGTTTTGCCAAAGGTGAGTTTAAAGTTCAAATTCAAGGTGATGCTCACTTTGGCGATGCTCGTAAAGCTTATGTTGGCATAAAAGGTGATTTTGGTCGTGTGGCGATAGGAAAACAAGATACCACTCAATTCGCCATCATAGCCGGTCCAGTTGATATTTTTAACCGTTCAGCATCACCTCTTGCATATGATGATGTTAGCCCATTTCGTCAACAAGAAATGATTAGCTACAGAAAGAGTTTTGGTAACTTAAATTTTCGAATTGAAGGTCAATTCAAAGGGGAAAGCGATATTGAAGGTAGTGATCTAGTTAACGGTGGTGTTCAATATACCGGTGATAGCTTTACTTTAGCTGCCGCTTACCTAACCAAAGACCTTGCAGGAACTGACGAGAACACCTTGGGCGTCTCCGCCTCAAAATCATTCGGTGACTGGTACATTGCTGCTGCTTTTCAAGACGTAGATCGTGGTGGTAATGGCCAAGATATCAATACTATAGATTTAGTTGGTGCCTACCGTATTAATGATAGCTACAAGCTTAAAGCTGGCTACTCTCTATTTACTGACGATTTACTGCCTACCGAGAGTAATGAAGTAACGCGCTTCAACACCACACTAGAATGGCAAGGAAGTCCAGATTATCGATTATTTGTTGAGTTTCAAAATAACAATTATGAAGCTAATAACGCGAAAGATAATAATCAGCTAATCGTAGGTATGCGCTACAACTTTGATTACAGCTTTTAACTCATTTTGTAAGTACTCAACCTAAATAAAGTGAGTCTTAATATTCAAAATTAACGAGTTTTTGGATCCTGTTGAGGCGATTTACCACAGCAATATAAATGATAAAACGCCTCAAGCTAGAGCCATCAAAGAGACTGGAACTTTCAAACTTTCTTTGAATTCAGCATGCGAAATTTTGACCATAAAACGGATTTCACTCAGATGACTATCGGCTTTAGCGCTAATTTCGATATCGACTGGGCTGGAGAGTACGTCCAATGATGAGAACTTACTTAACGTAATAGTTAACTTTAATAAGGTAGCTTTTACTTAACTTATTAGTTAACTATTTACTTAACTAAAGTTCAATTATTATAAATTTACTAATCTTATAGATTGTTGATAATAACAAAATCTTAAGTCTGTAAGACTCATATAATGAGGTGAAATATGAATAACCAAACAAAACACGGCATCACTCAGGCACAACTCGATGCGCACTGGATGGCGTTTACCGGCAACCGTGACTTTAAAAAAGACCCACGCATCATCGTCTCTGCCGAAGGGAATTACTATACCGATGCCAACGGTCGAAAAATCTTTGATGGTTTATCTGGTCTTTGGTGTTGTGGCGCGGGTCATAGTCGTCCCGAGATTACTGAAGCGGTCAGTAAACAAATTAAAAAATTGGATTATGCGCCCGCTTTTCAATTTGGTCATCCCAAAGCTTTTGAACTTGCCGAGAAAATCGTTGAGTTTATGCCTAAAGGCATCAACCGCGTTTTTTATACCGGCTCTGGCTCTGAGGCCGCTGAAACCTCACTAAAAATGGCACGTGCCTATTGGCGCAAAAAAGGCCTGGCTAGCAAAACCAAATTGATTGGTCGCGGTCTGGGTTATCACGGCGTTAATTTTGGCGGTATTTCAGTTGGCGGTA
>CAJXRC010000256.1 GCA_913058405.1 uncultured Colwellia sp.
TGCGACCCCTTGGACCCAAACCAAGTGCGCTACCAAGCTGCGCTAATCACCGATTTATGCTGCCTTAACTAACAGTAAACTGCCTCGTTTCAACGGATGCGGATATTACCGAGTTGCTTAACCCCAGTCAAACCTTTTTTATAAATAAATAACTGTTCGGTCATTTTTAACACAAGTCGTTGCATTCTTCTCCTAGTCGCAGTCTTTCCTGTAGTTTATTTATGCGACCTCCTATTATTGCTGTTCATCCCTCATAGAAAAGCATTTAGTCATTAAATAAAGTAAACCTACAATACAGGTGTCGTTTATGGCAAAATAACGGTGTTTTTTTTATCACTTAAAACCAAGGTCAGCAGTAGAGTTATGAGAGCATCATTGATCGATGGCAAAGCAATTGCCAAAAAGCTTAGAGATTCAGTTAAAGAAGAAGTTGATTTACGTATTAGTAACGGCCAAAGAGTACCAGGCTTAGCTGTTATTTTAGTGGGTTGCGATCCAGCTTCTCAAGTCTATGTTGGAAGTAAACGTAAAGCCTGTGAAGAAGTTGGTTTTATATCTCGTTCTTATGATTTACCCCGCACTACGTCTGAGCAAGAACTACTAGCTTTAGTGAGTGAATTAAATAACGATGACTCTATCGACGGTATCTTAGTACAACTGCCTTTACCTGAAAATTTAAATGCTGATTTAATTATAGAGCACATTAACCCACTGAAAGATGTTGATGGCTTCCACCCTTCGAATGTTGGAAAGCTAGTACTGAGACAGCCCGGTTTAAGACCCTGCACTCCTAAGGGTATTGTGACGTTAATTGAATCAACTGGTATAGATCCTAAAGGCTTAGATGCACTTGTTATTGGTGCTTCAAACATTGTTGGTAGACCTATGGGTTTAGAGCTGTTATTAGCTAAATGCACAGTAACAACCACTCATCGTTTTACTAAAGATTTAGAAGGTAAAGTACGCAATGCAGACCTTATTGTGGTCGCCGTTGGTAAACCTGGCTTTATTCCTGGAGAATGGATTAAAGAAGGTGCCATAGTTATTGACGTAGGCATTAACCGTTTAGATAATGGAAAGTTAGTTGGTGATGTTGATTTTGGCGCAGCTAAAGAAAGAGCTTCGTTTATCACCCCTGTTCCCGGTGGCGTTGGACCAATGACAGTCGCAAGCCTAATCGAAAATACACTTCTTGCTTGTCAGCAATCAGATAAATAATAGCGTTATGAAGTAATTAATAATTTAATCGCTTTAGAATTAATAAAAAAGGGTGAACACTTATCATAGTGTTCACCCTTTTTAATATCTGTACTTTTATTTAAATACGCTAAATTACGCTTTGCGCCACGTAGTTTTACCTGCGCTATCTTCTAAAACAATTTTCATAGCGTTGAGTTTGTCACGTGCATCATCTGCAAGCGCCCAATCTTTATCGATACGAGCTTGATTACGCTGTACAATAAGCGCTTCAATTATTGCCACTTCATCATTGTCATTATCACCTTGCAAAAAGGCTGCAGGGTCAAGTTGCAATAAACCAACAATCTCACCTAAAGCGACTAATGTAGACGCTAAACCAATTGCTAAATCATCATTATTTGCAGCCTTAGCTACATTCAACTCTTTCGATATTTCAAATAATACCGCTAATGCCTGTGGCGTATTAAAGTCATCGTCCATTGCTTGACAAAATTGCTTAACAAAGCTCGATTCTTTATCTAACACATAATCACTTTCAATATTCACATCACGTAGTGAAGTATAAATACGCTCCACAGATGCTCGAGCTTGCGTTAAGTTATCAGTAGAGTAATTTAACTGACTGCGATAGTGACCTGTTGTTAAGAAGAACCTTACTGTTTCGGCATCATATTGTGCTAATACATCACGTATTGTAAAAAAATTACCTAATGACTTAGACATTTTCTCTTGATCTACTTGCACCATACCTGTGTGCATCCAGTAATTAACATACGGAGTATTTAGCGCACAACAGCTTTGGGCTATTTCATTTTCATGATGAGGGAAAGTTAAATCAGAGCCACCGCCGTGAATGTCAAAATGATGACCTAACTCTTTAGCATTCATGGCTGAACATTCAATGTGCCAACCCGGACGACCTTCTCCCCACGGAGATGACCAACTTGGTTCACCTGGCTTTGCTGATTTCCAAAGTACAAAGTCAAGCGGGTTATTTTTATTCTGGTCAATTTCGACGCGCGAACCAGCTTGTAATTGTTCTAGGTTTTGCCCACTAAGTTTACCGTAGTTAGCATAACTAGAAACATCAAACAGTACATCACCCTGCCCTGTAGTCTTTGCTTTAGCACCCGCAACATAAGCATGTTCCTTAGCTACCAAGGTTTCAATCATCGCAATGATTTCATCCATATGTGTGGTGACTCTTGGCTCTATATCAGGCCTAGCCATATTGAGTGCATCAAAATCTTGATGCATTGCTGCAATAGTCCTTTCAGTCAACGCCTCTGGTGTTTCATTATTTTCATTGGCTCTATTGATGATTTTATCTTCAACATCGGTGATATTACGGACATAGTTAACATCGTAACCAGAAAATCGTAAGTAACGAGCAATATTATCAAAACTAATGTAGGTACGACCATGGCCAATATGGCATAAATCATAAACGGTGCAACCACAAACATATAAGCCTACTTTACCTGGATTTATTGGCGTAAAGGTTTCTTTTTGACGACTTAAGGTGTTGAAAATTTGCAACATGATATTTTATGACTCCTACTGAGTGGTTTCTATTAGTTTAGAGGTAGATTGTACCTGAACAAATCTAAAGGGTCATCAAGACTCATACCAAATACATTAATTAATTGACAACTTAGCGATAATTAAAAGGCATATAGGCAAGGCATTGATTGAAGTGAATGGTATTCCATTGTCAAAACCGATAACGCAGCATATGAGCCTTTACTTTTTATTAGGTACTCGCCTTTTAGGAGTTCAATAGCAATCTGATAACCACATATAATTAACCAAATATAGAACGACTATATTTAATGACTTTTGCTTGTTCTAAGCTCGCTAATGTAACGCTAAGTCGACCAGTATATACCCGCTCCAATTGAAGATGCTGGAATCAGCTGGAATTATAAACGCCTTTAGGCAAGGCATTGATTGAAGAGAATAGTTATTCTATTATCAAAATCAATAACGCAGTATAAAGCGTTTATAAACCAGCCCTTTGGGGAAAACTGAGCAAAACATACCCGTCGTTACATTTGTTGTTAAGGGAATAACCATTAATAAAAAATGTGCCTTGATTATGATTCGCTCAGATTTCCTGAAACGAGTATATTCAAGTGGATCGGGTATATGACGTGGTGGAAATTATTGCCTTGAATATCCAGCAAGGTGATAAACATTATTTAAACTGGATCACTAACTCTTTGAAGTAGACTTAATGAAAAACTTACTATCTCTTTGCTTTCTGATGTTAGCAGCTTTTACTCTTAACCCCGCTGGAGCACAAGAAAAGCAATCTATTTTTGATGTTTCTAATACCAGTTTATTTAGTAATGATGATGAATTTTTAAAAGTAGATGAAGCATTCTCTTTTAATTTTTATCAGAACGATAACCTACTAGAAGTCAGTTTCGACATTGCTCCTGAGTATTATCTTTACCGTCATCAGTTTAAATTTAAAGGTAAAAACACTCAGTTTACTCCTGTTTTATTACCTGATGGAATAGACCACGAAGATGAGTTTTTTGGTGTTCAAAAGATATTTACTGAAAATTTAGCATTCACAGTTAACCTTGAAAACGTATCAAGTGATGCAAGTATTAAGATTACTTACCAAGGTTGTGCCGAAAAAGGCCTATGTTACCCACCAACGAGTAAAGTAATTGAGTTAAGTAAATTTATTGCAGGTGAAAGTATTGCCAATATATCACCTTTAGCAATATCAAATACTGATACTGACCAACAGAAAGACAAGGGTGAAGTTCAAAAAAGCGAGCAACATCAGTTATCTGATATGCTCAAGCAAGATAGCCTATTATTAACGTTAGTTGCCTTTTTCGTTGGCGGTCTATTATTATCATTCACTCCTTGCGTTTTTCCTATGTATCCTATTTTAACGGGTATTATTGTTGGTCAGGGCGAAGGGTTAACAACTAAAAAAGCATTTACCTTATCTTTTTTCTACGTGCAAGGCATGGCAATAACTTACACCCTTCTAGGCGTCGTTGTTGCGATGGCTGGCGCGAAGTTCCAAGCCATTTTTCAACACCCAATAGTATTAATTGGTTTAAGTGTCTTATTCATCTTTTTAGCGTTATCAATGTTTGGTGTTTTCAATTTAGCCTTGCCGGCAAGCTGGCAAAATAAATTAAACAATATAAGTAACAAGCAAAAAGGCGGTTCCATTACGGGAGTAATGATGATGGGCGTTATTTCAGGCTTAGTAGCTTCTCCTTGTACTACAGCACCACTCACTGGTGCATTACTTTATATATCTCAAACAGGCGATGTTATTTTAGGTGCTTCTGCATTATATGCATTAAGTTTAGGTATGGGATTACCCTTACTTATTTTAGGTAGCTCTGGCGGTAAATTACTTCCTAAAGCAGGTGCTTGGATGAACATCATCAAAAATATCTTCGGTCTACTATTACTAGCGGTACCAGTATTTTTATTAGAACGCTTTATTCCTGAAGTTGCGAGCCAAGCGTTATGGGCATTATTGATACTAGTCAGCGCGAGTTACTTCTATGTTGCTAATCAAAATCATGCATCAGCACAAAACGATCAACAAGGAAAAGGATTTTGGTATGGATTACGCTCTTTAGTCATATTTTTAATGTTATTTTTTGGTGCTAACCTTGCTTACCAATTAGTCTTCCCAAGTAATACAGTTGTTACAAATAATGCTCAACATGCAAGCTTTAAGCAAGTAACGTCATTAAGTCAACTTCAAGATGAAGTTAAAAGTGCCAACATGCAGGGCAAAACTGTGATGGTAGATTTATATGCTGACTGGTGTATTGCTTGTAAAGAGTTCGAAAAATATACCTTTGTGGACGCAGATGTACAAAAGGCATTAAGTAATAGTGTGTGGCTGCAGGTTGACATGACAGACTTCGACTCAACAGATAATGCTGAGCTTGTTCAGCATTATACGATATTGGGTTTACCTTCTATTTTGTTTTTTGATTTACAAGGAAATGAATTAACTAAACAACGTACTACAGGTTTTATGAAAGCTGCTGAATTTAGTACGCATGTGAATTCAATATTTAACTAATCAGCTACTAATTGAAAGCATATCCAAGCTAAATATAGTCAGCCATAGTTTAGGCTGGCTATATTTAAAGAGGCTAAATTTAGGCGAACTTATCTGTTGACGAGTTATGATTAATTTCCTTAGCTATTTTCCAATAGCCAGAAGTTGTTTGTTTGTCTAGCATAGTAAACAACTCTTTTTCTGGGATTGGCTTAGAGTAATAATAACCTTGAATTATGTCGCAATCATTTTCAGTTAAGCTACGTAATTGTGCTTGAGTTTCGACACCTTCTGCTACCACTGTTAACCCTAAATTCTTAACCATTGCGATAGTCGACGTGATAATTTGAAAATCAGAATGATTTTCTAACATACCAAAAATAAAACTCTTATCTATTTTAATAACGTCGACAGGCATTTTCTTTAAATACGCTAGCGATGAATAACCTGTACCAAAATCATCAATAGCAAAACTAAAGCCAATAACTTTTAAGGCTTCCATCATAGCTATGGTGTGATCCATATCTTTCACTAACGTTTGTTCAGTTAGTTCAAGTTCAAAATTTTGTGCCGTTAATGAAAATTCTGTTAATAAATCTTTAAGGAAATGCGGTAAGTTTGCATCCATGAACTGTCCGGCAGATAAATTAATCGCAATACGAATGCTATCTAGGCCGTATTTTTTGATACTTATGGCGAGCTCAAAACATCGGCGAATTATCCAGTAGCCCAATTCAATCATATGCTGAGAGTTTTCTAAAATTGGAATAAAATCTTCAGGTGAAATCATGCCACGTTCAGGATGTTGCCAGCGTAATAATGCTTCAAAACCATACAACTTTTTAGTTTTCGCACAAATTTGCGGTTGTAAACTCAAACTAAACTGCTGCTTTGCTAGCGCTTGTCTAACCTCACCTTCAAGCATCACTCGGTGAGCGACACGTTGAAACATTTCTTGATGATAGATGTGGTATTGGCCACCGCCATTATCTTTTGCTTCATACATGGCAATATCAGCATGGCTAATTAAGTCATCAGATTTCTCTGTTGCCGATTCCGTATAAGCAATACCAATACTGGTGGAAACATAAAATATATTTGAACCCAGTTTGATAGATTCTTTAAACTGTAACAGCACTTTTTCAGCGACTTCTATCGCCTCATCAATGCTACTAAGATGACTGAGCACGATAACAAATTCATCACCACCAAAGCGACTTGCTAAATCTAACTCACCAACGCTGACTCTTACGCGCTCTGCAGCCTGAATAAGCAGATTATCGCCAATATTGTGGCCATTACTATCGTTCACTTTTTTAAAGTCATCTAGATCAAGAAACAATACAGCAACACCGCTCTTATCACGCGCAATATTAGCTAAAGACTTACGCAATTGATAGTTGAGCATATTACGATTAGGTAACCCCGTGAGCAAATCGTACATTGCGATGCTCTCTAACTCTTTAGTTTTTTGTTCTACTACTAAGTTAAGCTGTTCTAATTCAAAGCTAAGTTCTTCAGTTGAATGAGCTAATACATCCAATTCATCAGCAAACATTCGAGGCTGTCTCTTATACACATCTCCGAGCCCACGAGACCGTACTAGATCTCGT
>CAJXRC010000257.1 GCA_913058405.1 uncultured Colwellia sp.
CTATCCTCTTCGTCGGCAGCGTCAGATGTGTATAAGAGACAGGCATTATAAGTTGCGGCATCTTTACTTTTTAATCCTGCTCTTAAATTTAAAGTAACGATCTGTTTTAATTTGTCATTCTTATCTATGATATTAATGGCGCTATTAAGTACACGTAGCAGTGTAAAAAGGTTAAGTTCTAATTCTTCTTCTGTTATGTTTTCTAGCCAGTTTAGTCCTATGTGCAGTAATAATTGTTCACGACCTGCTTCAGGCGTTAATTGGTAAGCGGCTTGTTGAACTTTATCGTGTAAAAAGTAATAGTGTGATTGGTTTAAGCTAGCTTCATCATCGATAAATTGATAATACTCATCTTGCGGCAATATGAAACCTGCCTCGAGTAGTGGCCACAAAGTTTTTGCGGTTTTTATCGTATCGAATTTACATGCGGAGGATAATTGGCGGAGGCTAAAACTATGACCAAGGTGTGCAGCTATCGATGCTATAAACTGTGTTTCATTATTAAGTCGTGTAAATTTGTCAATCATTAAATCAACAACATTATCAGTCATTGCATGTTGATTTATTTCTTCAATACGCCACTGCCACAACCCTTTTATATGATTATAATTAATGGTATCGTCTTGATAAAGCGCCAATAAAAATTGGTTGAGGAAAAAGGGATTACCTTGTGTTTTTTTTAAGCATAACTCAGCCAAAGTCGATACATCATCAAAATTGCACTGTAGTGTATTACACAGTAATTCTTGAACGTGGCTTAACTTTAGCGGCATAAGATGTATTTTTGTTAAGGCGCTTGCCTGTTCTATCTTTTGTAAGGCGATTGCAAGGGGATGCGCTTCATCCACTTCGTTATCTCGGTAGGCCCCAATAACATATAAACCGTTTTTATTTCTATCGTTAACTTGTTGTTGTAATAGAGTCAACGTGGGCATATCAACCCACTGCAGGTCATCAAGAAATATAACCAGAGGTTGCTCTTTAGAATACAGCACACTAACAAAATCAATAAAGACCATATTTAGACGCATCTCAGCTTCAGCAGGTGGTAATACGGTTAATACGGGGGGAGAGCCAATAATTAAGGCTAAATCGGGTAATAATTCAGTGATAATCGCAGCATTGTTACCAAGAGCCACTTGCAACTTAGTGCGCCACTGGCTGAGTTTTTCACTCGTTTCACTTAATAAGTGTTGTAGTAACTGTTGCAGCGCTTCAATTAAGACTAGAAAAGGCTGCCCGCGGTTGTATTGGTCACATTTACCTATAATGAATAATCCATCAGTAGCGATAATGTTTTTTTGCAATTCATGCACTAATGCTGATTTTCCCACACCAGAATAGCCGCTAACCATAGCTAACTCTGTATGCCCTGTGCAGGCACGTTGATATGCTTCTAAAATAGTGGCAAGTTCACTTGCTCGGCCATAAAGTTTATTGGATACATTAAAATGAATAGATACATCAAATTCGGCTAGAATGAAATTTTCTATAGCGTTATTGTTTTTCCATTGTTCGAAGCATTTATCCAAATCAGCTTGTAGGCCATAATTACTCTGGTAACGGTTTTCTGGCGACTTATCCATTAGCTTCATGACAATTGCCGATACTACAGCTGGAATACCTTGTTTTATATCGGCTAAAGGCTCGGGTGTACGAGCAATATGGGAGTGTAATAAAGTCATCGCATTTTGCGAAGTAAAGGGTAATCGTCCACTGAAAAGTTCATATAGAGTAACGCCTAGCGAATAAAAGTCGCTGCGATAATCTACCTTGATATTAGTACGTCCTGTTTGTTCAGGTGAAATATATTCAAACTTCCCCCATAGGTCATTATTAAGTAATTTTATTTGTTTATGACTAAGTCGTGAAGCTAAAGCAAAATCGCACAATTTTAATTGTAGTGTAGTGGGATCTATTAAAATATTACTCGGATTAATATCTCTATGGATTAATTGTAAGCGGTGCACATCAGCTAAGGCGGAGCTTAACTGACAGGCTATATGTAAACGTTGACTAAAAGTAAGTTCGTTTGTTGTTATGAGATCACTTAACGTGCTTGAAGAAAAATCTTCTAGTACCAATATATGACTGTTCTTATGTCGCTTTAAAGCGTGTGCTTTAATCACCCATTTTGAATCGATAGCACGTAAAACTCTAAATTCATTTTTCCAACGAGAGTCTAATTCTGTTGAAGGGTAATCGGTATTTTGGTATTTAATAATAACGGTTGGCTTTTCAGAGGTTGTATTAGAAAACTCAGTATTGTTGGGGATAACACGGGCAACCAGAGTATCTTCATAAGAATAGAGGATGTTTTTTATTTCACATTGGGATAAATCCATGAAGACTACTTACCTTTAATTACAGCATTTACACGGCCTATTAATTCAATCCGATATATCCCTTACGAATTAGTGCTAGTACTGTGTTTTTATTTCATAGCGATGATAACCCTGACGAGTTATTGCGAAAAGTCACTGTAAACTATAGTTTCTATTCTATCAAATATCCGTTTAAAATATTAAAAAGCCGTATTCACAATACGGAAATAGAAAAGGCATCGGTGGCTTCCAATAGTGTGAAGGCAACTAATGTGTTAATTAATTGATATGGCGGAAGAGGTTATTCCGCTGTAGTAATCACCCAACCACTTCATCAGTGACGTTGATAAGGGAGCGAATGTCACTTGGTTAAAGCAAGTGATTAATTTGAAAACGATTGGCTATTTTTTACGTGTTTTTCTAGCCATTTGCTACAGCGAGTTCATCTTGGGTGTTTTGTAAGAAATTAGCACCAAAATCCACTAAGTCATGAAAAGAGCTCGGTAGTTGTTCAATATCAATGGCATCAATTAAATTTTTCACTTCTAGTCCAAGTTCAGTATCACCTTCAATTTTCAAACGACGTTGAAAAAACAAAGTGTCAGGGTCTTGTTTACGCCCAGCAATGAGTACCAAATCATCACCATTAGCACTAAAACTAACATCTTCAGTAATATTATCTTTTGATGATGCCATGATTAATTGGTCTTGATCAAAGCTTAACCACCAATTTAGTTGTAAATCGATAATGGAAATCTTTAACCATTTATCTTGTAAAAACTCAAAGTCACCGTCGGTAATGGCTTCACTAAAAACAGAATGCAGTGCTGGAATAAGCAAAGACTTTTGTGCACTAAACGGCACAAAACGTAAACTTGGCTGCAAAATTTTTGGCATTACCTTGATTAGTTTTTCCTTAAATCGCAAAGGAATATTTTTCTCAACCTTTGATAAAGAGGGAATAATACTGGCGGATAAAGGTAATAACGAAGGGACTTTTAGCACGTTTATTTACTCCAATACCAATAAATGAATTCGTTTGGTATATGCGGTTTATTGACTAAGGCGCATTCTAGCAAGGCTTTAAAAAAAATTAATATTGCAGATCAAGTTTTCTTTAATACACATCAATAAATAAGAATGATGAACAACATACACTGCTGAAAAAATTTATTTCTAACAATGATGACAATTGGGAGTTGATGTGGAGTTACTTTGTCCTGCTGGTAATTTACCCGCGCTAAAAACAGCAATAGATAATGGCGCCGATGCGGTTTATATAGGGTTAAAAGATGATACCAATGCCCGCCACTTTGCTGGTCTTAATTTTAACGATGGTAAGTTAGCCAAAGCTGCAGATTACGTGCATCAGCGAGGTAAAAAACTGCATGTAGCCATCAATACCTTCGCGCATGCTGGTGGTGAAGAACGGTGGCAAAAAGCGGTTGATAACGCCGTTGCCATAGGGACTGATGCCTTAATTATCGCCGATTTAGGTGTGCTAGATTACGCGGCAACAAAATACCCAGATGTCGAACGTCATGTGTCAGTACAAGCCTCAACCACAAATCTTGAAGCTATAAAGTTTTTTAAAAACAACTTTGATGTTCAGCGAGTTGTGCTGCCACGCGTATTGTCTGTGCAACAAGTTAGACAGTTAGCTAAAAGTAGTCCAGTACCATTAGAAGTCTTTGCTTTTGGTAGTCTATGTATCATGGCGGAAGGGCGCTGTTACTTATCTTCTTATATGACGGGAGAGTCTCCTAATACGGTAGGCGCGTGTTCACCTGCCAAATATGTCCGCTGGCAAGAAACAGATAAAGGTTTAGAGTCTCGCTTAAATGGTGTACTTATCGACCGTTATCAAGAAGATGAAAATGCGGGTTATCCGACTCTCTGTAAAGGCCGCTTCGAAGTTGATAATAATGTTTATCATGCCTTAGAAGAGCCAACTAGTCTGAATACGTTAGAGCTTATTCCTGACTTAATTGCCATGGGTATAGTATCAGTAAAAATTGAAGGCAGACAACGCAGCCCAGCTTATGTCGAGCAAGTAGCTAAAACGTGGCGAATGGCGTTAGACCGTTACCAGCAGAACCCAGAAAACTTCGCAGTTGAAGGTGCTTGGATGAATACTTTAGCTAATTTATCTGAAGGCTCACAAACCACGTTAGGTGCATATCACCGAAAGTGGCAATAATTGTCATTCATCGTAAGTCTGAATAACTATAAAATTAGCGATAGTAATAAAATTTAGGAAAAATCATGAAATTCTCTTTAGGACCTAGTTTATTCTTTTGGCCAAAAAATGAGGTGGTAGACTTCTACCAACAAGCGAAAGAATCCAGTGCCGACGTCATTTATTTAGGTGAAACAGTTTGTTCAAAAAGGCGTGAGCTTCGCGCTAAAGATTGGCTTGGCTTAGCACAAGACGTTGCTCAAGATACTAATAAACAAGTGGTTGTCTCCACAATGACTTTACTTGAGTCTCCTGCTGAAATACAAGTGTTAAAGCGTTTGTGTGATAATGGTGAGTTTTTGGTAGAAGCTAACGATTTAAGCGCAGTGCAAATTATGCATGAGCTTAAAATGCCGTTTGTCGCAGGGCCTGCAATTAATTGTTATAACTTATCAACCCTTAAAGTTTTGTTAAAACAGGGGATGACACGCTGGTTAATGCCTGTTGAACTTAGTGGTGATTGGTTAAAAATACTATTAGAACAAGCGACAGAGGCGGGTATTCGACAGCAGTTCGAATGTGAAGTCTTTTCATGGGGTTACCTACCGTTAGCCTATTCTGCCCGTTGCTTTACCGCACGCTCTGAAGATAAAGCAAAAGATGATTGTGAGTATTGTTGCATTAAGTACCCAGAAGGTCGCCGAATGAATAGTCGCGAAGGAGAACGAGTATTTGTGCTAAATGGTATTCAAACTTTGTCTGGTTACCAGTATAATCTCATCAATGAAATGCCAGCCCTTGATGCAATGGGGGTTGATATTGCCCGCATTAGTGCCGATAGCACAGAAGCTTTCACCCAACTTGATAACTTTAGAGAGCAACTCGTTAACCCAACGAGAAAAGAACTCGACGGTGTCACGGAATGTAATGGCTTTTGGCACAAAATTGCAGGCATGTCCGTAGCTTAAAATTAGCGAGAGTTAAATTAGCTGCAATAATTAAATGAGAATAATGAGAACACTATGTATACCTTAAACTTGAACCAAATGACTCAGCAAGAATTCTTAGACGAATACTGGCAAAAGAAACCTGTAGTAATACGTGGAGGGTTCAAAGATTTTGTTGACCCTATTGCTGCTGATGAGGTCGCTGGTCTTGCGATGGAAGAGCAAATAGAATCTCGTTTGGTTCATAAAAAAGATGGGCAATGGCAAGCTGCTTTCGGTCCATTTGAAAGTTATGAACATTTAGGTAATGAGAACTGGTCTTTAGTGGTACAAGCGCTAGATAATTTCTCTGAAGAAGCGGCAGAAATGATTGAAGCATTTCGTTTTATTCCGCACTGGCGTTTAGATGATTTAATGGCAAGTTTTGCCACACCAGGTGGCAGCGTAGGGCCACATATTGATAACTATGATGTATTTATTTGCCAAGGCTCAGGCAAACGTCGCTGGCGTGTAGGATCGCGTGGCGAACATGTGCAATTCGCTGCTCATGAGGCTTTGTTACACGTAGAACCTTTTGAAGCCATTATCGATGAAGAGCTTGAAGCTGGCGATATTGTGTATATTCCGCCAGGCTTTCCACATGAAGGTATTACCCTTGAAACCTCGATGAGTTTCTCTATTGGTTTTAGAGCTAATTCAGCGGTAAGTTTATTAAGCGCTTTTGCCGATCATTTAATTGATGGTGAACAAGGTGGTCAATTACTTGAAGATCCTAACAGACAAGTCGTTACCCACAGCGGTGAAGTAAGTAACAACGATTATGCTAGTATCAAATCGCAAGTTCAAAATTTACTTGATGATGAAACGAGCTTTAAAAAATTCACTGGCCAGTTTTTAACTGCGGCGAAACATGAACTTGATATTTTAATACCTGATGAGCCGTTTGAACTTTCAGAAGTGAGCAATTTACTCAATAGCCATGCTATTAAACGTTTAGGCGGCTTACGTGCTTTTTACTTCGAAGACACTATTGAACAGGGTTTGTGTTATATCAATGGCAGTGAATTGGCTTTTTCAGCGGAAATTGCTAATGGTGTGAAACTGCTTTGTGACAAAGTGATGTTGTTACCTGACGATCTTAGTGACTGGAGTCATAATGCAGCTTTTGTTGAGTTAGCGACTGAGTTACTAAACCAAGGTTATTGGTATTTAGCTGAAGCTGAATAACGAGAAAATAACAATTAACAGCGGTCATAGCCAAGAATAATTGCCGATTAATTTTATCGTAACTATTCTTTAAAAAATCCTGCAAGAGTACCTTTAAGAGGTTTTTGAGCAGGATTTTTTTATATATAGAGCTGTCTCTTATACACATCTGACGCTGCCGACGAAGAGGATAGTGTAGAT
>CAJXRC010000258.1 GCA_913058405.1 uncultured Colwellia sp.
ACGAGATCTAGTACGGTCTCGTGGGCTCGGAGATGTGTATAAGAGACAGCTATAGTTCTAGCGGTTTAATACTTATATAAAAGAATGGCGTTTTAAATAGAATATTTTTCAGGCAGCAAGACTTGACGCTAAGAACGCAAACCAACAGATGTAAACCTTAGAGAATATCGACTAAGTTTCACGAGCAATTAAGCCCATTTCACTATTTTCTATTATTCCAACATAGTCACTCTAGTTACCTTCCTCTTTTATCATTATCACTTTTTAAGCCCTTTTACCTATATCGAGTACTGATGAGATTAAACAAGTTATGTAATTGATCAAGGTCAATATGACAGAGGAAAACTTAACTCATACTAATAATGCTCAGTATTGTAGTATCTAAGGGGAGAAATACTTTGGAATTTTCTGATGAAGAGCTGTTTGAACAAGGACCTGTTATTTTAATTACTTGGCAATTGACGCCGGGTTGGCCTGTGTTAAAAGTAACAAATAACATTCAACAATTTGGCTACGAACCGGCGGAGTTTTTGTCTAAAAAGTTGTTCTATACCGACATTATCCACTCTGAGGACTTAGGTCCTCTCATTAATGAAATGAGGGCTTTCTTAGAGAACGATATCGTTTATTTTGAACAAGATTATCGAATCATCACCAAAAATGGCGATGTTCGGTGGGTCTATGAAAAAACGATATTAAAAAGAGATACTGGGGGGGTGCCCACTATCGCAAAAGGTTATTTGCTTGATATAACCGAGCGTAAACTGGCAGAAGAAGAATTACGCCAGTCCTCAGAAAAGTATTACCAATTATTTGATAAGAACAAAGCTATTGAATTATTAATAGATCCTAATACCCACAAAATCATCAAAGCAAATTGTGCAGCTGAAAAATTCTATGGTTATAACAATCAAGAGTTTAGCAACTTATCTATTGGTGATATCAATGTGTTGCCTGTTGACATTATCGAAGCAGAAATTGAGCTGGCACTAAGTGAAAAGCGAGATTATTTCAATTTTAGTCATCAGCTGAAAAATGGAGAAATAAGGGATGTTTGTGTTTATTCGGGACCTTTACTCATCGCTGGGCGCAGAGTACTTTATTCAATTATTCATGATATTACCGATCAACGTCTTGCTGAGAAAGCTCTTTTACAAAGCGAGCAAAAGTTCCGATCATTTATTGAAACAACGTCAGAAGGTTTTTTAATTCTTTCACCACAATTACAGATTAATTTTGCTAATACCGCTATTTGCCGCCTAGCGGGTTATTCTTTAGCTGAGATGAAGGGTAAATCGGTATTATTCTTTGTCACCCCTGAATCACGTAATCAATTACGTCAACAGTTGAGTATGGCTCATTCCGACTCACACCTAGCTGCAGAGCTGACTTTAAAGCACAAAAGTGGTCATAATGTATTTATCCGATACAAGGGTACCGTTATGGCTGATGGTAGCGGTTTTTTTACTTATATCACTGATATCACTGAACGAAAACTAAAAGAAGTAGAACTAAAAACATTAACCAGTGCAGTAAAACATAGCGCCAGTTCAATTATTATCACTGATAAAAATGGCATTATCGAGTACGTTAATCCCCGCTTTTGTGTGGTTACTGGTTACAGTGAATACGAAGTTATTGGTCAGACACCCAGCTTAATAAGTACTAAAAACACAGGAATAGAGCTTCACCGTGAATTATGGGAAACAATTTTGGCAGGAAATGACTGGCATGGTGAAACCTATAACTGCACAAAAAACGGCGAGTTTTATTGGTCAATGATGTCAATATCTCCAATTATGAATGAGAATGGAGAGATAAGTCAGTTTGTTAGTGTTAGTCAGGATATTACTGAACATAAATCCAAGCATTTAAAAATGGAAGAATTAGCCTTGAGAGACCCTTTAACAGGTTTAGCTAATCGCCGTTTGTTTGATGATCGCCTTAACCAAGCTATTCAAATTATCAGTTATCAAAATCGAAGCGGTATTGGACTCGTTATGCTCGATCTTGATCATTTCAAAGATATTAATGATACCTATGGTCATGACGTAGGTGATTTAATATTAAAAGAAGTCGCACGGAAATTACTGCTATCTACCCGCAAAGAAGATACCGTCTCTCGTTTTGGGGGAGATGAGTTTATTATACTGTTACAGGATGTTAGTAAAGTCTCTGATGCTCAACGAGTTGCAGCAAATATTCTTCAGACTTTATCCGAGCCAATACATGTAGGCGAGCATACTTTTTTTATCACCTGTAGTTTAGGGGTTTGTCTCGCCCCTCAGGATGGCTGTATTCCAACTCAGCTATTAAAAGCTGCAGACCTTGCGTTATATCAGGCGAAAATAGCTGGCCGTAATAATATACAGTTCTATAACGCTGATATGCCGTACATGAACGAGACCAACAAACATTCGGAACAAGTAATTTAATCCTAGCATCTGCGTTATCTGTTCAAATTTTCTAGCCAATATAATACTGAACTTATATTGGCTAGCGTTGAGATAGCATTGAAATTGAACATAAGTGGCTTTTGTGTTCTAAGTGATCAAAACGAGGATAAGCCTAATACTTTGTGTAGTGAAAAGCTGAAGTTATTTACTTTGAATCAATCATTAAACTCAGTGAATAAAAAGGTCCTATAAATAAGATCGTGTAAGCATTTGTAAGTAATATTAAACAATTAAAAATCATAGACTTAATTAATTAGCGGACCATACAAACTATACAATAACTTGAAAATCAAATCCTACTTACTTTGCCTTACAAACATAAATCTAGCGCTGATATAGACTATTTTTATTTCTTTGAATTATTAAGGCTTATTATGATGAACATTAGTAATATTTTTACTATTACCCTTTTAGCAGGTGCACTTTCGGCTTGTGGTGGTGATTCTAAAACAACTTCGACCTCTTCGACAACGCCAGAGCCCACTGCTCCCACAGCTCCGACGGCTCCCCAGGTTAATCGATTAGGTATTTCAGCCATTCCTGATGCTTTAAAGAAGACTTATACCCCAAGGTTAAAATTCGACCGTTTCGCCAAGATAAAAACGCCTAATGGTGGTGCCATTAATATTCTGGCTCAAGATGAAGTCACTGATAATCAAATTGTTCGTGCTAGAAATATATTACAACACTATTTAACAAACTATCCTGGTTCTATGTATGGTACCGACAAAAGTGCTGTTGCCAATAAAATAGCCGATAGTGGTGCAGTTCTACTGTTATTAAATGGCGTAGATGATGGCACTAATGCTGCAGCACAACTTGATGGTCAACCTTTATACTATGGGGAGATGCAAGTAGAGGGTGGCAATTGGTACATTAATCAAAATTATGAGCATCGAGATGCTTCTTACGAAGAGATTTTACATTTTGTTCATGATTACGGTATTGGTGTTGATCAAAATGCAAGCTTCAACGGCGTTCTACCGGCTTATCAAGCAGAAATTCGTGCTGCACAAATCTCTGCGTTGTCAGGTAAACTTTGGGCGTGGCCAGCAGAACAGGCTAGCTGGATAACGGAGCTCACTGCTGAAAATAGCTTATCGCAAGAATATTTAGCCTCTGTAATTGATACTTATTATGGCCTCTGGGGCGCGTTTGATAGTCAATATGGTATGTGGGGCATGTACATTGCAAAAAATCGCGCTGATTTGGCAACCAAAGATCCCGAAGGTGCTGCGATAATGGATAATAAATTTTTCCATCCCTATCTTACTTATAACGCGCGTATCGATAGTCGCTTTGTCGGTGACTTCAGCTTGAAATTTAGCAGCAGCTTGGCTTATACCAATCATTCCCAATACTTAAAAGACGTAACACTTACTGGCACCAATGAAAGCAATGTTGTTGTTAACCAGCTTAACAATAACATTACAGGGAATTCAGCTGTCAACACCACAATATTTTCAGGCTCTTCATCTGAGTACCAAATTACCTTTGAAAATGGTCAAGTCACTGTACAAGATTTACAAGATAACCGTGATGGACTAAATGTTTTAACCAGTATTGAAAAGTTGAAGTTTAGCGATACAACAATGGATGCACCTAGCGCTTAACAGCCAAAGGTAAAGGCAAAAACCGTTAGACGAACTAGAAAACAGCTATAATGAAGTGGCTAAGGCTATTACAGCTATGCTTACTCAAAGCTTTAAGCGAGGTATTTCTATGGCTGGGCAACGATTTACAATCATAGTAATACCGCTTTCTACCGCTAATAATTCAGCCTTTACCTCAGTTACCCCGAGTTGTGTCCATATCGTGGTAATATTTGCTTGCTTAGCCTCAACAACTATATCGTACAGGTACTTAGACTGACGAAACACGTCAATCATATCGATAGGTGAAGATATATCGCCTAAACTACCATAAACCTTTTGATCCATGATTGTTGTTCCCGCAAGAATTGGGTTGATAGGAAAAACTTGATAACCTTCATTCATTAAAAAAGCCATCACCTTATAACTATCACGTTCTGGTTTTGAACTAGCACCGATTAAGGCAATCGTTTTGACCTGTTTTAACGTGTCAATAACCTTACAATCTTCAAGATCATACCTATCATGAATAAGTTCAGTACTCACATTAAAGTCCTTGCCATTGCGGTGCTCTTTTATCAAAAAATGCACTGACACCTTCTTCACATTCATCAGACAACATAGCCTGCAACATAGCATGACTTGCTGAAATATAGGCGTTTTCGATAGGCTCTTCAATTTGCTGATAGAAGGCAAGTTTGCCTGAATGAATACCAACCGCTGATTTTTGAGCTATTTTATTGGCTAACTTTTCAGTTTCATCTTTTAAGTCTTCTATTTTAACAACCTTGTTTACCAATCCAAAACGCATAGCATCTTCTGCACTGAACATATCACCTGTTAATGCTATTTCCATGGCATGTTTCCGATGCATGTTACGCCCTATACCTACTAGTGGTGTAGTACAGAATGTTCCTATATTTACGCCTGGCGCACAAAATTTAGCTTGGTCTTGAGTAACCGCTAAATCACACATAGACACTAACTGACACCCAGCAGCACTTGCCGTGCCTTGTACACAAGCAATAATTGCTTTAGGAGATTTAATGAGTGACATCATCAGTTGTGTGCAGTCATCTAAAACCGCTTTAACACGTTTTGCATTATCAGGCTCGCAGTGCTCTTTTCTGCCTGACATTTCTTTTAAATCATGACCCGCTGAAAAAACACCCCCTTCGCCTGTAATAACAATGACCCGAATGTCATCATTCTCACTCGCCTCGCTTATATGGGCATATAAAGCGCGTAACATAGCTGAAGATAATGGATTTCTTTCTTTCGGACGATTCATAGATAACCAAAGCACATGGTTATGAGTATTGGCTAACACATAAGGCTGATTTTCATTAGTTAGAGTCATGACATTCCTATTTATGTAAATTATTCCGTTTGATCACTTAACACTGAAGCTGAATTAGAAAGTTAAACTTAAAAACAAGTTTGATAACTACGCCTTTCTTCGCAGCTAAAAACAATGAACTAAACTGAGTATTCAACCAGAAAACCCCAGAAGTCAACATCGTTTTTTATCACTTTTAAACACACTATCATACATAACTTTAGCTTTCATCGAATAGCGCAATCAATTCAAGTGAGTGTTTATATACCCATTACCATTCAAAGTGCAGGATTTCAGTGGGATTTAAAATCATTATAGGCAAGGAGAATAATTTAAGCATAGTCAGTCTATGGTTAAGTTATTTAACACAGCATAAAGTGATTCTAAACCCATCGAAGAAGCGCTTGAGCCATATCACTTCATCGTTGCAGTGACTGATAATGGAACAACCATTATTTCATCACAGCGCCTTGAATTGAAATTGCTCAAGTACTCTGAAACCTGCATCTTGATTGGTAACGGGTATAATAGCCTACATGATCTCATTCAACGTCACTAACACTACGAACACTACTTGAAATTCTGTGCTGTCTCGCATAACCAACCAAGAATAAAAAGCGTTAACCTAGCCCATAAAGTCTTCTAAAAACCATGCAGCAAACTCATGTCGACCTTCTACATTGGCTTTACTATAGATTACAGAGGCTTGTTGTCTAACCGTCTTTTCTTTGGTATTTCTAACGCCACTTATTTCTTTAAAACTGAGTCCCTTCAGTAATAACATGGCAACTTCTTGCTCGCTTGGTGTTAAAACCCATTGTTCAAATTGTGTACGAATAACATTACTATACTCATGACGAGCGTTTTTCATCTCTTGTGAGATATCTTTCAACTTATTATCTGAAAATACCAACTCTTGTTTTAACCGAATAGTATTTAATGTTCGAGCACGAATATCCTTTATTAAAAACAGTGCACCAAAACCTGAAACAAGAACAATGAGACTTTCAGAGACAATATGCCAATTAGGTACGCCTAACGATATATCGGTGATCACATCAGAAAAATTTAATAACATTATTATTATCAAAACCAAGAGTATAACTTTGTCCTTCATAAAACCTCTTTTAAATCAGACCATTGAGAAGTCAATGGACATATGTACCATACGTAAGAATAAGTATAAATTCATTAGGCTACGACCTATGCCCAATGACCTGGCATTTCAATTTAGTAATAATTACTCTACAAAATTTAATTACCACTGAACTTATTATATGCCGTTTTTACAGCTAAAAAAAACACCAAATGTTTTTACTAACAACTTTGTATTATTAACTTTGTTTTTTATTGCGCTATGTCAAATACCATCAGTATTCGCTTTTGAGAAAAAAGAAATTATTGAGCTATCTGTACCTGTCTCTTATACACATCTCCGAGCCCACGAGACCGTACTAGATCTC
>CAJXRC010000259.1 GCA_913058405.1 uncultured Colwellia sp.
CGAGATCTAGTACGGTCTCGTGGGCTCGGAGATGTGTATAAGAGACAGATCTTGAGTAGGTAAACCGTTAAATCTTTTGGTAACCCTGTTCGCATGTTTTTTAATTATAGATTAATTATGACTTGGTTAATACCTCTGACGCGAGGGGTAATCACTTTCTTTGAACGAGTATTTTTAACTCTTATTTGTTCATTAATATTACCAGAACTTAACGCGACTCCCTGGGTTTTGATACTAAAGTTATCGGATGAAACAATAATAGTCACAACATCACCTTTACATATCAAACAGATACTCTTTTTGCTAATAGCTCTACCTTTAGCAATCCGTTTTTTTGCTTTAGCGCCAAAAACGATATTTGTATCAGTTAGTTTGTTACCACGAATCTTATTAATGGGTATGAAGGCGAGCTCTACATTGCTGTCGTCAAGCTTGTCTCCTTTACTAATTGTATTTTTTGCGATTAAAACAGCTTTAGTTATTTCTACTTTTGCCGATAAATATATTTTCCACTGTATTGTGTCATCACAACTAATTTTAACATTTACATTTATAGCACCATTTTTTTCAGGTATATTTGCAGTTAAAGGAACTTTACATGGCTTAATAGTGATTCTAGGGTCTAAGTTAGCAACTGAAATACGTACTTTTTCTTCCTCAGTTGAAGGAAATTGCTCTGTTAAATAATCTTTAGCAAAGCGCTCAATAAAAGCACTATCTAGCTCACTTGCAATAGTAGTTGTTTGCTTAATGAGCAATAAGAATGAAAAAATTAAAAAAAGTTTGGTACGGCGCATATATTTTGTTATCTATCTTTAAGGGAATGCAAATGTTCGTCTATGCTTAACCTAGGTCAGCAGTGTGAAATAAGGTTCCATCATACGTCAAGTTTCAGACGCTTAGTGTGATGATCAACTCTATATTTTAAATACAATTCAAGAATTGTGCCTTATATGTTTATTAGATTAAACATAATAATTGACACAATCTTACATGAGGCTCATATGGCAGGCATACTCGATTCAGTAAATCAGCGTACTCAACTTGTTGGTGAAAACAGGTTGGAGTTATTACTTTTTAAACTTAATGGAAGACAACGATTCGGTATTAACGTTTTTAAAGTACGTGAAGTTATGCCATGTCCACGCTTAACTATGTTACCAAAGCAAGATGGCTTTATAAAAGGTGTTGCGCATATCCGAGGGCAAACTATATCGGTTATTGATTTAAGTAAATCAACGGGTGGGCCATCAATTGAGCAAACAGCAGAAAGTTATATTATTATTGCTGAATATAATCGCAGTGTTCAGGGATTTTTAGTCGCTGGTGTTGAGCGGATTGTTACGCTAAGTTGGGCTGATGTTATGCCGCCACCAGAAGGTGCAGGGAAATCCAGCTATTTAACAGCCGTTACTGAAATCGACGGTCAGATGGTATCTATATTAGATGTTGAGAAGATTTTAAATGAAATTAGCCCAGTTTCCACTGAAGTAAGTGAAGATATCATTGATGTCTCTATTGGTGAGGACTTAGGTGATAAGTTGGTGATGATTGCAGATGATTCGACGGTTGCAAGAAATCAAGTTAGAAGAGCGCTAGAGCCGCTAGGTATTAATATGGTGCTAGCTAAAAATGGCCGTGATGCTTTAGAGCAGTTATTAGCCATTGAAGCGACTTGTGAAAATAGTATCACTGAAAAAGTGGCATTGATGATCTCTGATATCGAAATGCCAGAGATGGATGGTTATACTTTGACCGCAGAGGTGAAAGGTAATGATCGCATGTCGAAAATGCCAATTATTTTGCACACTTCGTTAAGTGGTGTATTTAATAATGCGATGGTAGAAAAAGTAGGTGCAGAAGATTTTATTCCAAAATTTCATCCAGATGAACTAGCAACTGCTGTGAAAAAATGGTTAAAAATAGAAGATTAACTCTGACTATAGCTAAATAGTCGTTAGCTAAAGTTAACGACGACCCTCTGATTATCGAGGGTTTAGGAAATTACGAAATAAGTAGGAAGCAATAGTGTCAGCAAGAGAACTCGATGAAAAAAGTTACAACCAATTTAGAACCTTCTTAGAGCAGCAATGTGGCATAGTACTCGGCGAAAATAAGCAGTATCTAGTCAAAAGTAGATTAGCACCATTGATGGCTAAATTTGGGCTCAGTTCACTGACCGAATTAGTTAATAAAACACTGACTCCCGTTGAGCGGCAAATGCGTGCCGCTGTTATAGATGCTATGACCACTAATGAAACCTTATGGTTTCGTGATGATTATCCTTTCAAGTTACTTCAGAGCAAATTATTACCTGATTTTGCCGATCGGAAAACGCCAGTTAAAATTTGGTCTGCGGCAAGCTCTTCTGGTCAAGAAGCCTATTCTATCGCTATGTCTGTGTTGGAATATAAACAAAAGAATCCAGGTGCATTTCCACGTGGTGTTCAAGTTGTTGGCACTGATATATCAACGACTATGTTAGAGCACTGCAAGTATGGTCATTATGATAGCCTAGCCCTTGCTCGCGGTTTATCTGCAGAACGAAAAAAACGTTTCTTTGAACCAGGTGACAATGGCATGTTGAAAGTAAAAGATGAAGTAAAGAAAATGGTTAACTTTAGGCCACTTAATTTACTCAATAGTTATAGTCTAATGGGCCGATTTGATATCGTTTTTTGCCGTAACGTATTAATTTATTTCTCCCCAAAAATAAAAGCGCAAATCATTAGTCAAATTCATGGCGTGTTGAATAACGATGGCTATTTATTTTTAGGTGCTTCGGAGTCTTTATCCGGCATAAATCAAGATTTTACTATGCTTCGCTGTAACCCCGGCATTGTTTATCAGAAAAAATAATGTAACCTCTACTCCTCGCTAACAGCCATTCTTCCTTGCTGTTAGCCATTTCATTCTATACCTACTTCGACACTTTAATCTCTCTTTGATTTACTAATTGGCATAAAATTTGTATTCCTTTTAGCAACACGTTAATCATTGTGAGGCTATTATGGCTATAGGTTTTGATAAAGGCTTTCAACTGCATACACAGGGCATGCTTATTCGCTCTCAGCGTGCGGAGGTTATTGCCAGTAATATTGCCAATGCAGATACCCCAGGCTACAAAGCTAAAGGGCTAGACTTTAAACAAGCACTAGCGCAAGCATCAACTAAGCAGCAAATGGGCATGTCTCGCACTAATGATAAACACTTTGATGTTCGAACAGAGTTAAATAATGCTGTTGACTACCGTGTACCTAATCAACCTGATACAGGTGACGGCAATACGGTTGACGTACAAGTGGAACGAAACTTGTATTTAAAAAACTCAATGGAATATCAAGCAAGCATTCAATTTCTAAATGGAAAAATTAAAGCCATGAAGAAAGTTATCAGCGGAGGTCAATAATTATGAGTCTTTTTAACGTATTTGATATTACCGGTAGTGGTATGAGCGCGCAATCAGTTCGCCTAAATACTACCGCGAGTAATATTGCCAATGCTGATAGTGTTAGTAGCAGTGCCGATAAAACTTACCGCGCCAGACATCCTGTTTTTGCCGCTGCCATGCAAGAAGCTGCCACCGGGCAGACAAAAAGTGATGGAAGTGGTGTTGGTGTTAATGTTTTAGGTATTGTTGAAAGTGATAAACCATTGAATGTGGAATATTCACCGAGTCACCCTATGGCTGATAAAGATGGTTATATTTACAAACCGAACGTTAATGTCATCGAAGAGATGACTAACATGATTTCAGCATCTCGGTCGTATCAAACGAATGTCCAGTTAGCTGAGTCTGCTAAGAATATGTTGAATAAAACATTACAGTTAGGGCAGAGATAGTCGTGGCCATGACTGAAAAAAGTAAAAGTATGGTAAACATGATGATTTTAGCTTCACGTTCATATCAATATAATGTGCAACTGGCTAACTCAGTAAAAAATATACTTAATGAAGCCTTAATTTTAGGTCAAAGGTAAACGCAATGATTACTACTAAAACTGCCAGTGCAGAGGCTCAGGCAGCAGCTACTGCAGCTGCTGAAGCTGCTAGACAACGGCTAACTCTTACTACTCCTGAGATGAGAGCTGCTGCTCAAGAACGTGTAGAACGATCAGATATTAAAATCAGTGATGGCAGTGAGGGTATGCTAACGCAGTCTGACTTTTTTGCCTTACTCACTAAAGAGCTTGCGAATCAAGACCCAACAAAACCAGTTGATAATAATCAGATGATCTCGCAAATGACAGCTTTCTCAACGACAGATGGCGTAAGAACCCTTAATGACTCTTTTGGTTCATTTGCAGGTTCAATGACCTCTAGTCAAGCATTACAAGCTTCATCATTAGTTGGACGCAGTGTTTTAGTGGAAGATAATGTCTTTGGTATGGCAGAAGGTGAAGCGGTTAAAGGCAAGTTGGTATCAGATAAACCTGCCAGTAATGTGAATATTTATGTTGAGAATGTTGCCGGTGAAGTCGTTCAAACCGTTCCTGTTGGTAATGTTAAAGCGGGCGGTATTACTTTTACTTGGGATGGACAAACAGCTAAAGGTGAACCAGCAGCGGCAGGCGCTTACCGTTTTCGTATTGTTGGTTTGGTCGAAGGAGAGGCATCAGAGTTAGAAGCCCAAACTTATCGTAAAGTTGATAGTGTTACGTTAGCAGGTACTGGTGGAAAAATAGTTCTTAATCTTAATGGTGGCAGCGCGATGGCATTATCAGATGTAGTTGAAGTCTCCGATAGTGAGACTTAGATATGATAGTAAAAGCAATTAAACAGAAATTATAAACTTTACCTGTTAGCACAAATGTTTTTCAGTACAGGTGTTAAGCAAAATATCGAATTTTAAAAGGATTAAATTATGTCATTTAATATTGCATTAAGCGGATTAAACGCTGCACAAAAAGACTTAGATGTTTCATCAAACAACATTGCTAACGTTAATACGGTTGGCTTTAAAGAGTCACGCGCTGAATTTGTTGATGTTTATGCATCATCACTGCTTGCTTCAGGTAAAACTAAAGTAGGTGACGGTGTTTTAACAGCGGATGTTGCGCAGCAATTCTCTCAAGGTAGCATTCAGTTTACCAATAATGCGCTCGATTTAGCTATCACCGGTAATGGCTTTTTTGCCACTGTCCCTGAGCTTGGCTCTTTAGAGACCTCTTATACACGAGCCGGTCAGTTTAAGTTAAATTCAGATAATTTTGTTGTTAACTCTCAAGGTGGTCACCTTTTGGGTTTTCCTGTCAATCCTGATGGTTCATCTGCCTCAGTAAGTTTAAGTACTGCAGAGCCGATTCGTATACCTACTGCATCGGGCGCACCAACAAAAACCAGTGAAGTCGATGTACGAATGAATTTACCAGCAGGTGATAGCTATATTACTAGCGCCCCCGCTAATTTCGACCCAGAAGATCCTCTAACATTTAATAACTCGACTTCAGTTACTATTTTTGACTCACTAGGTGATAGTCATATTATGACTTATTTCTTTGTTAAAGATGACCCTGCAGTCGCGCCCAACCAATGGATGATGTTTGCGTCTGTTGATGGTAAACCTATCGACTTAGATGATAATCCTGCTGTGCAGACACCGGCAGATGCTTTAGTTGCAACTAGAACTACAGATGTGGCGAACGCACAAGGTGTGTATGATGCCATAGCCGCGCCTTCTGCAGCTGATTTAGCGACTCTTAATGCAACAAAAACGGCATTGGCCACTGCCATTTCAGCAACAACACCTGTTAGTGGTACGGGAACAAAAGGGGCTCGCTTAACATATAACTCGTCGGGTGATTTTATTTCTCAGTCGCCATCACCAACTAATGGTGGTATTCGAACCGTTGATTTTTCTAGCCATTTACCTAATGGTGCCGATCCAACTCAAACTGTGAAAATTGATTTTAATTTAGATAGCGCAGCACCGAACCCGAATGAACCAACTCAGTTTGCATCAAACTTTGAAGTAACCGCCTTAAATCAAGATGGTTTAGCTGTGGGGCGATTAACTGGCATTGATATTGGTGTTGATGGCTTAGTAAGAGCTACTTATAGTAACGGTACTTCTCAACCATTAGCACGTATTGCCATGGTGAATTTTGCCAATGAACAAGGATTATCACAAACAGGTGGTACCAGCTGGAAAGAAAGTATTGTTTCAGGGGAAGCACTTGCAGGTGAAGCAGGCTCAGGTACTTTTGGAACTATTAACTCTTCTGCGTTAGAACAATCGAACGTTAACTTAACCACAGAGTTAATTGATTTGATTTCGGCGCAGCGTAACTTCCAAGCTAACTCAAGAGCGTTAGAAGTTGATAACCAATTAAACCAAACTATTTTACAAATTAGATAATAGTAAAGTAAGTTATTTATCAGCAAATTAAAGCTGTTATTAACTCTATATATTCAAGCTGCTAGTTAAGTATCAAGTACTTAACTAGCAGCTTTTTTATTGCTATATCCCCATATACTTTCAAGATCACTCTACATTTAAACCCCGCAGTTAATTTTAATTATAGCTGGCACTCTATTTGCATTTATCTGGTATAACCTTTTACTTCTTGGAAATACACTATGGATAAGTTGCTTTATATCGCTATGAGTGGCGCTAAACAAAATATGCAAGCCTTATCAGTTAATGCCAACAACTTGGCGAATGCTAAAACTACGGGCTTTAAAGCCGATTTAGCACAAGCTCGAAGTATGCAAGCATTTGGCGAAGGTCAACCGACCCGTGTTTTTACAATGACAGAACGTGCTAGCCAAAATTTTGACTCTGGCTCTATTCTTCATACCTGTCTCTTATACACATCTCCGAGCC
>CAJXRC010000260.1 GCA_913058405.1 uncultured Colwellia sp.
GTAAATATGTTTGTTATATTTTACAATTTCAACGCTTTTTAAATTTTTATCTATTAAAAATAAAGTGTTATGTTTATTTTTATGCATAGGAATATCTAGTGCAAATATTCTATATAGGCGCTATTTTGACTAAATGTTAATAATTTTCAATCGTTATCAACAGTTTAAAATCATTCTTATTGTTGTATATATTCAAATAAGTCGTATATATATTCATAAAATGATTGACTCAGAAGCGTTTTGCGGGTAATTTTGCCGGCCGCAATTAATAATGACTTTCACAATTGCGTTCGTCTCATAAAGACTCAGTAGAAGTCTGGCGTTCGATGTTCAAGAAATTCTAAGTAATATTCTGAAGGATCAGTAGCGCACATTTTGAACATAAATAATATATGGCTTAATTAGCAAGCAGCTTAATTAGAAAGCAAAAAAAGCTAATAGAAATAGTTTGATGAAATAGGAATAAGCAATGAATGATATGAGCAAAAAATCTGAAGGCCTTTATCGCGCCGAGTTTGAACATGATAGCTGTGGTATTGGTTTTGTCGCCAACCTAAAGGGTAAAAAAACTCACGATATTATTGAAAATGCACTCACCATGTTGAGCTGTATGGAACATCGTGGTGGTACTGGTTTTGACGTCAAAAGTGGTGACGGTGCCGGTATTCTTATTCAAATCCCACACGATTTTTTAAGCCAAGAAACTGAAAAATTAGGTTTTAGCTTACCTGAAGCTGGAAACTACGGCGTTGGCATGATTTTCTTTCCGCGCGATAAAGCGCAAAGCGAAGCGTGCAGAGACATTTTAAATCAAAATATTACTGAACTGGGCTTAACCTTATTAGGTTACCGTGATGTCCCAGGTGATAACTCTATGTTAGGTGCTGCTTCATTTGATAGCGAACCGAACATCGAACAAGTATTTATTGCCAAACCAGCAGCATTAACTGCACAAGAGTTTGAGCGTAAGTTATTTGTTCTACGTAAATATACGTCGCATAAAATTAACGCGAGCGGCATCACAGAACGTGATGAGTTTTATGTTACGTCAATGTCATCAACTAAAATTGTCTATAAAGGACAGTTTACTACAGAGCAAGTTCGTCAATATTACCTTGATCTTCAAGACGAACGTACTATCTCTGGTATGGCAATGTTCCATTCTCGTTTCTCAACGAATACTTTCCCAGCTTGGCGTCGTGCACAACCGTTCCGTTATATCGCCCATAATGGTGAAATAAATACAGTACGCGGTAACATTAACTGGATGAATGCACGTGAAGCATTATTCAGCTCAGTTAATTTCAGCGATGCTGAATTGAAAATGTTGAATCCAATTTGTAATAACGATAACTCTGATTCAGCCAATCTTGATATGGCGATTGAGTTATTGGTACTAAGCGGACGTTCGCTAGCCCAAGTTATGATGATGATGGTGCCAGAAGCATGGCAAACACAAACTGATATGGATGCAACTAAACACGCATTCTATGAGTATTATGCCTGCATCATGGAACCATGGGATGGCCCAGCTTCATTATCATTTAGTGATGGTAATGTTATCGGCGCGACACTTGATCGCAACGGTTTACGTCCTTCACGTTACTTGTTAACTGAAGATGGTACTTTAGTGATGGGATCTGAAACAGGCACCTTGTGTGTTGATCAGTCAACCGTCGTTGAAAAAGGCCGTTTACAGCCGGGTAAAATATTCATTGCTGATTTAAAGCAAGGTCGTATCATCAGTGATGATGAAGTAAAAGCACAAGTCAGCTCAGCTCAGCCTTACGGTAAGTGGTTAGCAGATAACAAAGTTGAATTAGATAAATTACCCGTTCCAATAGCGTCTATTGCTCAACCGCCACTGGCAGAACTGCGTAAAATGCAAAAAGCCTTTGGTTATACTAGCGAAGATCTTAACTTAGTGCTTGCGGGTATGGTTGGTACATCTAAAGAGCCATTAGGCGCTATGGGTACAGATACGCCTTTAGCAGTATTGTCTAGCCGTCCACAACAATTGTCTCATTACTTTAAGCAATTATTTGCTCAAGTAACTAACCCACCAATCGATCCGATTCGTGAAGAGTTAGTTATGTCATTACGTGGTTATATTGGTAAGTCGTTTAACTTACTCGATGAGACACCAGAGCATTGCCACAAAGTTGAAATTGAACAGCCGGTATTAACAATCGATCAATTACGCAAGTTACAATATATTGATAATAATCATCTGCAATCAAAAACCATTGCTATTACGTTTAAAGCTAGCGGTGAACCTGGCGCACTTAAAAAGGCGCTTGATCGCGTATGTTATAACGCAAAAAGTGCCGTTGAAGATGGTTATGAAATCTTAATTTTAAGTGATCGTGAAGTTGATAGTGACCATGTTGCTATTCCATCAGTATTAGCAACAGCAGCTGTTCATCATTACTTAATTCGCGAAAAATTACGTTCTGGTGCTGATATTATTTTAGAATCAGGCGACATCCGAGAAACTCATCATTTTGCTACCGTTATTGGTTATGGCGCAGCAGCGGTAAACCCTTACTTAGCGCTAGAAAGTATGTATGGCTTACGTGATGAAGGCGTACTTGACAGTAAGTTAACTGATGAAGAAATTGTTGCTAAGTACACCGCAGCGGTAGGCAGTGGCTTATTGAAAACCTTCTCTAAAATGGGTATTTCAACACTACAATCATACTTAGGTGCGCAAGTTTTTGAAGCATTAGGTATCAACTCTGATGTTATCGATGAGTACTTTACGGGTACGGTTAGTCGAATCCAAGGATTAAGCTTAGATCAAATCGCACAAGAAGCGTTATTACGTCATCGTGAAGGTTTCCCTGAAGCGAGCCGTATTGCGGTTGAAAACTTATTGCCAACAGGTGGTGAATATTCGTGGCGTAATGATGGCGAACGTCATCTATTTAGCCCAACAGTTATTCGTTTATTGCAACATTCAACAGCAAGTAACAATACTGATCAATTTAAGCAGTACGCAAAAACAGTTGATGATCAAAGTAAAGAAGCCTTTACCTTACGTGGCTTACTTGAACTGAATAGCGATCGTCCTTCAATTCCATTAAGTGAAGTTGAACCGATTGAAAATATTTTCAAACGTTTTGCCTCAGGTGCTATGTCATTTGGTTCAATCTCGTGGGAAGCACACACTACCTTAGCAATTGCTATGAACCGTATTGGCGGTAAGAGTAACAGCGGTGAAGGTGGTGAAGATCCAATTCGTTTCACACCGTTAGAAAACGGTGATTCGATGAACTCGCGCATTAAGCAAGTTGCTTCTGGTCGTTTTGGTGTTACCAGTCATTACTTAACGAATGCTGACGAATTACAAATTAAAATGGCACAGGGTGCCAAGCCAGGTGAGGGTGGTCAGTTACCTGGTGATAAAGTTGATGCTTGGATTGGTAAAACACGTGGTTCAACACCGGGTGTTGGTTTGATTTCACCGCCGCCACATCATGATATTTATTCTATTGAAGATTTATCTCAGCTTATTTTTGATCTTAAAAACGCCAACCGTGAAGCGCGTGTTAACGTTAAATTAGTATCAGAAGCGGGTGTAGGTACTATCGCATCGGGTGTTGCTAAAGCTTATGCTGATGTAGTACTTATTGCAGGTCACGATGGCGGCACAGGTGCTTCACCATTGAGCTCAATTAAGCATACCGGCTTACCATGGGAACTTGGTCTAGCTGAAACCCATCAAACCTTGGTACGTAATCACTTACGTAGCCGTATTACCGTACAAACTGATGGTCAACTTAAAACACCACGTGATTTAGCTATTGCAACATTACTTGGTGCAGAAGAATACGGTATGGCAACAACAGCCCTAGTGGTTGAAGGTTGTATCATGATGCGTAAGTGTCATTTAAATACTTGTCCAGTGGGTATTGCCACGCAAGACAAAGGTTTACGTGATAAATTTACCGGTCGTGCTGATATTTTAGTTAACTTCTTTACCATGATGGCTGAAGGTTTACGTGAAATCATGGCAGAGCTTGGTTTTAGAAGCATTGAAGAAATGGTTGGTCAGACTCAGTGTCTTAAGCAGCTTGAAAATGTTGACCATTGGAAATACCAAGGACTTGATTTAACGCCGTTATTGCACAAAGAAGAATCTCACGAGAGTGAAACACTTTATCAATCAATTAAGCAGAAGCATTTAATTGACGATATTATTGATCGCAAGATGATAGTAGATGCAAAAGCAGCGCTTGATTCGCAGCAAAGTGTTGAATTGGAATATGACGTTATCAACACTGATAGAACCATTGGTGCGATGATTTCTAACGAAATCTCTAAGAAGTACCAAGCTGAAGGTTTACCAGAAAATACTATCAAGGTTAAATTTAACGGCTCTGCGGGACAAAGTTTTGGTTGTTTCTCAGCTAAAGGCTTGCGTTTTGAGCTTGAAGGCGATGCCAATGATTACTTTGGTAAAGGGTTATCTGGTGCCAGCCTTGTCGTATATCCAAGTAAACAAGCTAAGTTTATCGCAAGTGAAAATATTCTTATTGGTAACGTTGCCTTCTTTGGTGGAACATCAGGTACTGCCTTTATACGTGGTATCGCGGGCGAACGTTTCTGTGTTCGTAATTCAGGTGTAACGGCGGTTGTTGAAGGTGTTGGTGATCACGGTTGTGAATACATGACTGGTGGTAAGGCCGTTATCTTAGGCTCAACAGGTCGTAACTTTGCCGCAGGTATGTCTGGCGGTGTTGCTTATGTGCTTGATGATAACAAGGACTTTGCTCCTAAATGCAACATGGAAATGGTTTCATTAGAAACGGTTGATACTGATGCTGAAAGCCTTGAATTGAAAGCACTGATTACTGAGCATTTTGACGCGACAGGATCTGATGTTGCCAGTGATTTACTGAGTGATTGGGACAACAACGTTAAACGCTTTGTTAAAGTCATGCCGGTTGATTACAAGCGAATGCAAGGTTACATGAATGACGTGCGCGAAAGCGGTAAGTTCGAATCAGAATATGACATTGCAGTTCAAGCATTCGATATCCATTTAAACAAACTAGCTAGCGCAAAAGCTTAAGCTGCCAAGGAGAATATATTATGGGAAATCCAACAGGATTTATCAACGTAGGTCGTGCCTTGCCAACTGAACGCAAAGCAGGTGAACGTTTATCTGATTGGCTTGAAGTCTATGAAGAAATACCACTAAAAGCTGTAGAGAAACAAGCTTCTCGCTGTATGGACTGTGGCGTACCATTTTGCCAATCGGCAAAATCAGAGTTCGCGCCTGCCGTTGCAGGTTGTCCGGTTAACAATGTTATCCCTGAATGGAATGACTTGATTTACCGAGGCCGTTGGAAAGATGCGATAGAGTTATTACATAAAACCAATAACTTCCCTGAGTTTACTGGTCGTGTATGTCCAGCACCTTGTGAGGGTGCTTGTGTACTTGGTATCAATGCCGATCCAGTTGCTATTAAATTACATGAAAAAGAAATTATTGATCATGCCTTTAAGGAAGGTTGGGTAGTCGCTCAGCCACCATCAGCACGTACAGGTAAAAACGTTGCTGTCATTGGTTCTGGACCTGCTGGTCTGGCCGCTGCTGCACAGCTTAATAAAGCTGGCCATATGGTTACTGTATATGAACGCGCCGATCGTATCGGTGGTTTGTTAATGTACGGTATTCCAAATATGAAGCTGCAAAAGGAATTAGTACAACGCCGTGTTGATATTCTAGCGGAAGAGGGCATTGTCTTTGTTACTAGCACTGAAGTTGGTAAAGACGTAAGTGTTGAACAGCTTGAAACTGACTTTGACGCCGTAGTGTTATGTATTGGCGCCACTGTGCCACGTGACTTACCTGTTGAAGGCCGTGAACTTAATGGTGTTCATTTTGCTATGGACTTCTTAAAAGCGAATACTAAGAGTTTACTTGATAGTGAACACAAAGATGGCCAATACATTAATGCCCAAGGCAAAAATGTGGTTGTTATTGGTGGTGGCGATACTGGTACCGATTGTATTGGTACTTCACTACGTCATCAATGTAGCAGCGCAATTCAGCTAGAGATCATGCCACGTCCACCAGAAAAGCGTGAAGAGAATAGCAACCCTTGGCCACAATGGCCAAAACGTTTGTTAGTTGATTACGGTCAAAAAGAAGCGATTGAAATTCAAGGTCAAGATCCACGTCAATATTTAGTGATGACTAAGAAAATTGAAAGTGACGAGCAAGGTAATGTTAAAGCGGTTCATACTGTTAATATTACTTGGGAACAAAATGATAAAGGCCAAATGTTCCCAGTAGAAGTTGCAGGCAGTGAAAAAGTGCTTCCAGCTGACATCGTACTTATCGCAATGGGCTTTATGGGTCCTGAAGGTGGTTTAGTTGAGCAGTTTGGTCTTGAGCAAGATAATCGCTCTAATATCGCTGCAGAATACGATAAATTTGCTACAAGCAAAGAAGGCGTGTTCGCTGCCGGTGATGGCCGTCGCGGTCAAAGTTTAATTGTATGGGCAATTGATGAAGGTCGTCGTTGTGCTCGTGAAGTTGACAGCTACCTTATGGGAAAGAGTTACTTGCCTTAAACAATTAGTTTCGACAGCCTCCAAAATGAAAGCTGATATCATTATAAAAATCCTACCATATTAATTATGGTGGGATTTTTTTATTAAGTGCTCTATCAATAACTGTTAATAGAAAATATATCGATAAGTTTTGGTGCTCTGTTTCAATATCTGTCTCTTATACACATCTCCGAGCCCACGAGACCGTACTAGATCTC
>CAJXRC010000261.1 GCA_913058405.1 uncultured Colwellia sp.
TCTAGTACGGTCTCGTGGGCTCGGAGATGTGTATAAGAGACAGTTTCAGCACTATCTACACCAGTCACGCCGGCGCGACTTAATACATAAGTATAACCACGAGAGTAAGAAGATACTGTGCGTAATGTTTCATCACTTGCGTTAGGTGGGGCAATGAAAATTGGGGCAATACCGTGTTTTAATGCCGCTTCTCTAAAAGGTTCACTCTCTCTAATAGGCACATCAGCAATTAATACCGAGTCAACGCCAGCTGCGCTCATATCTTTATAAAAAGCATCAATACCGCGCGCGAAAACTAAGTTGCCATAGAGTAATAAACCAATAGGAATTTGCGGTGCGTACTTTCTTACTTCTTTTAATATGTCAATACAGACATCAGTGTTGATACCTGCACCTAAAGCACGAAGCGCTGCATTTTGAATAGTTAGACCATCAGCACTTGGATCAGAAAACGGAATACCTAATTCTAATGCATCTGCTCCAGCATCGATTAAACTTTTAATAACGGCAAGAGATTGCGTTTCATTAGGGTCGCCAATCATGACAAACGGGATGAAGGCTTGTTCATTTTTTTCTTTCAATGTAGCAAAAGAGGCTTGGTATCGGGCACCTGCTTGTTGAATACTTGAGTTTGACATTATGCCTCTCCTCTGTGTTTCACTTTTGTTGTTGATGATGCTTCTTCAGGTGAAAGAATCGCGTGGACATGCGCTAAATCTTTATCGCCACGGCCTGATAGGTTAACTAAATAGATAGTTTCTTCAGTAGCAGATTCAGCCATTTTTAATGCTTGCGCAAGGGCATGAGATGATTCAAGCGCAGGAATAATTCCTTCACTTTTTGCTAATTCCTGAAAAGCGGCTAATGCTTCATCATCATTGATAGGGACATATTGTGCGCGCCCAGTATCTTTCAAGAAAGCATGCTGAGGACCAACTGCTGGGTAGTCAAGTCCAGCCGATATAGAATATGACTCTTGAATTTGGCCGAAATTATCTTGCATTATGTAAGTGTAGTTACCGTGCAACATACCTTTAGAGCCTGCAACAAGTGTCGCTCCATGCTCGTTGGTATCTATGCCTTTACCGCCGGCTTCAACACCGATAAGTTTAACACCTTCTTCTTTGATAAAATCATGGAATATACCAATGGCATTTGAACCGCCACCAACTGCAGCAATAACGTAATCAGGTAAACGACCTTCTTCTTCAAAAAACTGTGCTTTAGCTTCTTCACCAATCATTTTTTGAAATTCACGAACAATAGTCGGGAATGGATGTGGTCCTGCAGCCGTACCTAATAAATAATGTGCATTTTCATAATTTGCAGACCAATCTCTTAATGCTTCATTAACGGCGTCTTTTAAGGTGCCTGAGCCAGCTGTTACCGGAATAACTTCAGCACCCATTAATTCCATACGAAACACATTTGGCTGTTGACGCTGACAATCCACTGCGCCCATGTAAACCTTACATTTTAAGCCAAGTAGTGAACAGGCAATAGCGGTTGCAACACCATGTTGACCGGCACCCGTTTCGGCAATTATTTCGGTTTTACCCATACGTTTAGCGAGTAGTGCTTGGCCTAAAACTTGGTTTGTTTTATGTGCGCCGCCGTGTAATAGATCTTCACGTTTTAAATAAATTTTTGCTAGTGGGTTTTTTACAATATTACGACAACACGTTAATGGAGTAGGTCGACCGGCATATTTTGTTAATAAATTATTGAATTCAGTTAAAAATGCTTCATCCGTTTGAGACTCGATAAAAGCTTGTTCTAATTGCTCTAACGCCGGGACTAATAATTCTCCAACGTACATACCACCAAACTCACCAAAATAGGCAGGTAAGCGGGTTTTATTTAGTTCATTTTTTTGATTAGTGTCTGACATCTTAATAGTTCCTAATTTGCGAAAATACTTGTGCTAGTTTTTCGCTTGATTTAATACCTGGGCTATCTTCTACACCTGAGTTAAGGTCTAGGCCAAATAAATCCACATGGGTTAACTGCTCGAGGGCATGACCAATATTGTCATTGTTTAAACCTCCAGCTAAAAAGCTTTTTGATAAGTTTTGTTCACTTTTGGCTAATACTTGCCAGTTGAATGTTTTACCACTGCCAGGGCTTTGTCCGTCGAGTACATGATGGCTTACCGTTGAATTAAGTAAAGGTACGCTCTGTGCTACGGGACTCGCTTGCCAGACTTGACAAAAATCACAATCATTCTGGGCAAGTTCAGCCGTTAGCGCTTCAATATATTGCATATCTTCACTACCATGAAGCTGTATAGCGCTTAAGTGCAGTGCTTCCACTAATTCAATAATCGTTTGACGATCTTCATTAACAAAAACGCCGACGTACTCTAACTTAGGCTCTGCTTTGATAATATTGAGGGCTTGTTCTTTCGTTACATATCGAGGAGACTTTTCTGCAAAAATAAGTCCACCAAAGCGAGCACCAGTATCTGCAGCAGCGCTAGCATATTTTAAATCCGTTAATCCGCAGACTTTGTTATTACCATAAATTAACTTTCGACACGCCAAATCTATGTCTTGATAACGGTTGTTTTTTGGGTCCATTAATGAACTGCCCACTAAAAATCCATCAACAGCAGGTGCTAATTCTCTCACTTGAGCGTTGGAATAAATGCCTGATTCAGAAATAATAATTCTGTCGTCCGGTAATGTTGGTGCAAAGTCAAATGTACGTGAAATATCAGTACTTAGATCACGTAGGTTGCGATTATTGATGCCGATCATTTTTGCATTGAGCTTTATTGCTCTATCGCGTTCATCTTCGGTAGATATTTCTGTTAGTACAGCCAAATTATATTGTTCGGCAACAGCAGATAACTCAAGGTACTCTTCATCCGATAGCACGCTTAACATTAACAAGATTGCGTCAGCACCATAGTATCTTGCTAGGTACACTTGATAACTATCAACAAAGAAGTCTTTGTTAAGTACAGGGCACTTTACCGATTGGGTTACTGTTTTAAGGTAGTCAAAATTGCCTTGGAAATATTTCTCATCTGTTAATACAGAAATCGCTGCTGCGTATTTATCATAAGTTTGGCAGATGGCTTTGACATCAAAATCAGTACGTATTAATCCTTTAGAAGGTGATGCTTTTTTGCACTCAAGAATAAAACCAGCGTAGGGTTTATCTTTTGTTCTTGTTAATGCGGCATACATATCTTTGGTCGTTGGCACTAGCGCATCAATGAAACTTGCTAAAGGTTTACTCACTTTTAATGCATCAATTTCAATACGTTTATTATCAACTATTTTTTCTAAAACATTTTTTTCAGCTGAAGTGTTAGTGTCGGTAGTCATATTATTTCTCAGCCTTTTTATCGGTGTCAATTTGTGAAGTGGCTTGGTTTGAAAGCTCAACCAATTTCAATAAAGTACTCAAGCCTTTACCTGAGGAAAGTACTTCAGCTGCAAGATTTGCAGCTTGAGTTAGTGAGTCGGCTTTATCATGTAAATAAAGTAGTGCAGCACAATTAATAATTACTGCTGCATTGTGCGCATTTTTTCCTTGACCAGATAATATATCTCTAATGATATTGGCATTTTCTGTCGGTGTACCGCCCTTAATTTCTTCAAGGGTGTAATTTGTTAAACCAAAATCTTGTGGTGTAATGGTTCGTTCAATTAATTCGCCATTTTTTATTTCAATGGCTAATGTTTTGTCATGTAGCGCAATTTCATCTAAGCCACTGCCATGAACAACAAAAGCACGTTTAACCCCTGTTAATCTTAGTGCTTGAGCCATCGGCATTAATAATTCAGGGGTATATACGCCAAGTAACATTATATTCGGTTTAGCAGGATTAACTAATGGCCCTAAGATATTGAATAGGGTACGAATACCCATAGCTTTTCTTACTGGTCCGGCATATTTAAAGCCAGAGTGGTAAGCAGGAGCATATAAGAAGCATAAATTTGTTTGTGCTAGGCAGTGATTGGCTGTTTCAGGTGACATGGATAAATTGACGCCAAATGCTTCGAGTAAATCAGCAGAGCCTGACATACTTGAAACACTTCTGTTACCATGTTTCGCCATTTTTAAGCCACAAGCTGCTGCTAAAACTGCAGCAGTAGTTGAAATATTAATGGTATTTGCACCATCACCGCCAGTACCAACACAATCGGCGACGATATCATCTTTATCACGCTCAGGGAATGTGGTTGCTGCAGCGCGTATAGCTATTGCCGCACCAGCTATTTCTTCGGGTGTTTCACCTTTAATTTTTAGTGCTGTTAATACACTTGCCATCAAAGCTGGTTCTATATTTCCTTGGAGAACTTGCAGAAAAAAGTCATGGCTTTGTGTCTGAGTCAAATCAAGGCCATCAACTAAGGTAGGCAAAATAGAATTTATTGCTGATGTAGATAACTCAGTTGAAGCTACACTGGTTGAAGTCACCTCTGCGGAATCTATATCGTTGGAGGCAGTATTTCGTTGATTCGTCATTTTATTCTCCAGTATCTTTGGTGGTAAGCGAGGGCGCTAGGGTAAGTAAATGTTGGATACTCTGAGCTAACAGGGTTGCACCAAATGTCGTTAATATAGATTCAGGATGAAATTGAAAAGCTAGAACGGCATCTTCTTCTTTGCTAATAGCCATACACATACCGTTATACTCGGCTATAACATCGATAGTTTTTGGTATGTCTTTACCTATTAATGAATGATAACGAGCAACAGGTAAGGGATTTTGAATGTTGTTAAATGCACCTGAGCCAGAATGAGTAATACTTGATGCTTTACCATGAACAATTTCTTCAGCTCTATCTACGCGACCACCATAGTGTTCGATTAATGCTTGATGTCCCAAACAAATACCTAACATTGGAATACGTCCAACACACATTTTTATCAATGCCATCAAGCATCCTGCTTTATTTGGTTCACCTGGACCAGGCGATAAAACAAGTAGTACTGGCTCTGATGTTTTTTGGGTATGCTCAAGCATTTTGTTAAAGATAAAGTCAGCACTGAGCGTGTTTCGATAAACACTGGGTTCAAAACCTAAACATTGAAATTCATCGACCAAATTATAAGTAAAAGAATCTAGGTTATCGAGCATAAATAATTTAGTCATGAGCTTGCTCCTTCGCCGATGTATTCGCAGAGATAATGGCACTAATAACCGCTTGGGCTTTTTGCCTTGTTTCATTGGCTTCACTTATGGGATCCGAATCGTAGACCACACCCGCTCCGGCTTGCACTTGAGCTATATTATCTTTTACAAAAGCTGAGCGTATAACTATACAAGTATCCATTTCACCTGTACCTGTTAAGTAACCAACCGCGCCGCCATAACTACCACGCCTTTTACCCTCAACTTCTCGAATAAGCGATGTCGCTTTTACTTTAGGAGCACCAGATAGTGTCCCCATATTCATGCAAGCCTGATAAGCGTGTAATGCATCTAAATCGGTTTGTAATTTCCCGCATACGCGTGACACTAAGTGCATTACATGAGAGTAACGGTCTACTTTAAGTAAGTCAGCAACATAGCGCGTACCAGGTTGTGATACTCGAGCAACATCATTACGGGCTAAATCAACCAGCATAATATGTTCGGCGGATTCTTTTTTATCCTGTCTTAGCTCTAATTCAATTCGGCTGTCTAAGTCTAATGAAATATTACCTTGTTGATCAAAACCGCGAGGGCGTGTACCTGCTATAGGATAAATCTCTACATGACGATTGCTAGCTTGATATTTTAAGGATGATTCTGGTGATGCGCCAAAAATACAAAAGTCACTATCTTTCAAATAAAACATATAAGGACTAGGGTTACTAATCTTAAGTGCTTTATAAGCGGCGATGGAATCAAAACAAGGTAAACTAAAAGTACGTGATGGTACGACTTGAAAAATATCACCTGCTTTAATATTTTCCTTTAATTGGTCAACTATTTCACAAAAGCGTTCGTCACTGATATCGACTTGCAACTGTTCATTAAGTTTTTCTTTATCGGCAATATCAGTAAATAAAGGGCTTAATTGTAATACCTGTTCGGCATCAATAGACCTAGCAAGTGTTTCTTTAATAAGAGCAACACGATTGGCAATTACTATTTTGCTTTGTTTAGTCTTTTCAGCATCGTTGCAGTCGAAGATATTACCTATAATTTCAGTGCTTTGTAATTCATGATCAATAATAACTAGCGTTTCAGCTAGATAATAAACAAAATCAGGACAAGTATTGTCACCTTGAGCAACTGTCGGTAATTCTTCTGCGATTGCCATTAAATCAAAAGCAAAAACACCCCCTAAAAATACGGAGAAAGGGTGACTTTTATCATCGGTGAGTTGATTGAATAATCGTAAACTGTGAAATTGATTGGTTGCACTTAAGCGCGCTTTTTCATCAAGGTCTTTAGCAACCTCGCTAAATGTTGCTTGAAATGACTCTCCATCATCAGCAAAATTTAGTTGCGCATGTGACTCTAGTTGAGCTGCGGCATAATGGATAGCATTTTCACCGTTTAAAGATAATGCAGAGAAAGTGACTGTAGCACCATTACAAACAATTTTTACAGCTGCATCTGTTAATAAAAGGCTTTTTAATAAATGCTTTTTATCAATTTCGGCAGATTCTAATAATATATTATGTTGTTGTTGGTGACATAATAATTGGTAAACACTTAACGGATCATTTTGATAGTGAGTACTATCTTGTATCTGTCTCTTATACACATCTCCCGAGCCCACGAGACCGTACTAGATCTCGTATGCC
>CAJXRC010000262.1 GCA_913058405.1 uncultured Colwellia sp.
GAGATCTAGTACGGTCTCGTGGGCTCGGAGATGTGTATAAGAGACAGGTATAAAGATTGGAATGAAATTGAAAAAGCAGTATTAGTAAGCATGGATCCATTTTCAAATTATCCATCTAATTCTTTAAATCGAGAGAAGAAATTGAAATCTTTCATAAAGAAAGCTAATGAAATTAAACCTAATTTGGAGTTAGGCTCCTCAAGTTTACACTTATTTATAAGCAAATATGGAAGCACTTATAACTTAATAGAAAAGCTTAATAGAGATCGAATGTTATTTATTTATGGTTAATCGATCATATGAATATTCTGTTATTAGAATTAAAAGGATTTAGACATGAATTATTATCTTCTTAAAATAATCACTTTAGTGTGTTTGTTTTACCTACCACTGGTTAACGCCACAGGCAGTTTACCATCCATTTTGGATTACTATCCAAATTGCTCGTATAACATTATTGAGAAATCTGCAGTAAAAATAAAGGCAGAACAACCATTGAGCGAAAAACTAAGACTAAGTTTGCTTGCAAAACTCCGCAACAAAGCAAAAATAATTAATGCTGATGCAATTATTATTATTAATAAAGATGTGCACGAAATAAATGATATGAGTTCAGCCCATGCAAAAAAATATATAGTAAGTTATAAAGCTGAGTTCATTGAAGACTGTCAGACACATGGTAAAAATAACCAACAATTGACACCCTATGATCATCATGGCAAAAAAATACAAAAAACTTTTGCTATACATACTAAAATTGAAAGGAAGTTTGTTTTCACCCCTCCGAACAAACCTAAATTGAACCACCCAATAATAACAAATACAGAGTTGTCTTTGGAGAAGGGGATATATGGCATTAATATTGGCACAAGCTATCAACAAGTAATTGATAAATTTGGCGAACCTAGCATTATCTTATCAATGTCTACAAGCGAGCTTGTTACGGGTTATGGAAGGAATCACTGGTTACATTTTCAAAATGGAAAATTGGTTAAAGTACAAAGCAAATTATCCATTGTTTCTCCTGTGCTTTTAAATAAGGTGCCGCTACGTGACTTCTTTGATGAAGTTCCTTGGGTGATAGCTACTAAAATAAATCAAAAATCTTCTTTGTCAGAGGTGAAGTCAGCCATGATGATGGATCTTAAACTTGATGATCAAAAAGAAGTGGTGATAAAGGGTCATGAAAATAGTTTAATACTAACGTTTAGCTATAAACTTAATGAATTTAATGAGAAACATTATTATTTAGATGGGTTTTCTTTAGAATCTAATAACTATAGTGAAGCTAAATTCCAAGGTGAAGATCAAAGGAGAGCCCAGTTTAGTATTTTGGGATCGCTTATTTCAAATCTGAATCAAGGTAACTCAATAGATGTAGAATTACTGAAATCTGAATTAGGTCAGCCACTTGGGCGTATTACAGTTTCTCCTAAATCTTACATAGATATTTATAACTTGAACTTACTTGTGGGAGTAAAAAAATCTGAATTAGTCTCGATTCAAATAAGAGAGGAGTTATTTAGGATCAAAGATGATCTGGCAATAATGACTCCTTGGTCTTTAGGTGACTTTGTTCAGGGAAAAAGTATTGAGGAACTCCATAACTTTTTCCCTGCTGATATATTTGAGTTAGATAATAAGTTTCAAATAGACACCGAGGAGTATCAACTGACGCTTTTATTTGATGATAGTGCTGAAAGTATGATGCTCTATGAAGCAGAGGTTGTCATTTATTAGATATCCCAATCAATATAATCCATATCTACTTCGGTAAAGTACATGTATGAGGCTGATTAAATAACGTTAATTGGCTTTTCCCTTCAATAAACTGAACTTGATAGAGCATTTGGTATTCTTTTTCTGTCAACTCATCTACTTTTTGGTTACTTAGCAACTGAGTTAGTTGAGGAGTAGTATTACTATGCCCGACAATTAACGCGTTTTCTTTGCGGTCCTTTAGATGCAATGAAAACTGTTCAAGTTCTCTAGGGTTATAATTTTCTATAGTGATTTTTTCTCTGCTTGATAAAGGTGCTGCTGTCGACATAGTTCTTTGATAATCCGTACTATAAACAGATTTTATATTCGCTTTACTTAGTAAGGTTGCTAATTGCTTTGCTCTTTCCTCACCACATTGTGTTAATTGTGGATTTTTACTATCAGCTTGCTTTTCAGCATGTCTCACAAGATAAAGGGTAAAGTTATCACTTGCTAGGCAAGGTTGAGTCAATAATATACTGGCAATAATTAAACTGAATTTTTTCATAGTGTGCTTTTCTTCAAGTAAGGGAGGATTACTAGCGTGAAAAGCATTTAATTATCACGCTAGTAAAAGGGCATTGTCATTTTTAAAATAGACGGTTTAAACCGTTCAAGGCTGCGACGCGAAATGCTTCTGCCATTGTCGGGTAATTGAACGTTGTTTCAACAAAGTATTCTATGGTGTTCCCACCATTTGTTTGCTGCATGATCGCCTGGCCGATATGAATAATTTCAGCCGCATTTTCACCGAAACAATGAATACCTAAAATCTCTTTAGTCTCTCGATGAAAGAGAATCTTTAAAGAGCCAACTAAGTTATTAGAAATTTGTGCCCGTGCAAGATGTTTAAACTGCGCTCGGCCAACTTCATATGGTATTTTGGCTTCTGTGAGTTCTTGCTCATTTTTACCAACAGAGCTAATTTCAGGAATGGTGTATATGCCTGTGGGAATATCAACAATTAGTTTAGCCTTACTACTGCTATCAACCATAGCAGAAGCGGCTATTCGGCCTTGGTCAAAAGCAGCACTTGCTAAACTTGGGTAACCAATAACGTCACCTACAGCAAAGATATTGTCTACTTCTGTTTGATAACAATCATTTACTTTTAACTGACCACGACCATCTGCTTTTAAACCCGCAGCAGCCAAGTTTAAATCGGCGGTATTACCCGTACGACCATTAGCAAACAGTAAACAATCGGCGCGCATTTTTTTACCCGACTTTAAATGCACTATTACTGCATCGTCATTAGCTTCAACACGTTCAATCTCTTCACCATGGCGAATAACTACGCCGTTATTCCATAAGTGATAACTAAGAGAGTCTGACATTTCTGCATCGAGAAAAGACAGTAAACGTTCACGCGTATTAATCAAGTCAACTTTTACTGCTAAGCCTCTAAATATTGAAGCATATTCGCTACCAATAACACCGGCACCATAAATAATGACATGTTGCGGAGCATGTTTTAGGCTCAAAATGCTGTCAGAATCATAAACACGAGGGTGATCAAAGTCGATATCATCAGGGCGGTAAGGTCTAGATCCTGTGGCAATCATAATTTGTTTAGCTGAAATTTTATCTACAGAACCATCAGCGTGCAAAATACTGACGGTATGGGCATCAACAAAGGAAGCTTGACCTTGAATATGCTCTACGCGATTTCGGTTATAAAAACCGCTGCGTAGGCTAACTTGTTTTTGAATTACCGCAGAAGCATGACTTAAGATATCTTGGAAGGTGAGTCGTTTTGCTTGGTTGTTCTGTTTAAATAGTGGGTTTGAATTGTATTCAATCAAGCGGCTTACTGATTGGCGTAATGCCTTAGATGGAATAGTACCCCAATGAGTACAGCCTCCACCAACTTGATGGTAACGTTCAATAATGGCCACTTTTTTCTGGCGCTTAGCAAGGTTCATTGCTGCCCCTTCACCACCTGGACCTGTACCTATGATAATTACGTCATAATCAAAACTTTTTTCTACAGTTTTGCTTGTCTTTGATTTAACCAAAAGTGAGCCCTCGTATTTATTTAAGATAAAAAATATAGCAACAGTTTATCAGAACTAAAACTGACAATATTGAGCTAATTCAGTATTATGATAATTATATTCAATTTAAGTTAAAAAGAGCCGGTTAGATGAGTGGTGTAAGAGCACAACAAAAAGAAAAGACGCGTCGTCAAATTATAAATGCAGCTCTAAACCAACTGAGTGCGGAGCGAAGTTTCTCAAGCTTAAGCTTGCGTGAAGTTGCAAAAGAAGCGGGTTTAGCGCCGACATCTTTTTATCGCCACTTTTCTGATATGGATGAATTAGGTTTAACGTTAGTAGACGAAGCGGGTTTAACGCTAAGACAGTTGATGCGACAAGCAAGACAGCGTATCGCTAAAGGTGGATCTGTTATTCAAATATCAGTGCAGACCTTCATGGAGTTAATTGAAAGTAACGGTAATATTTTCAGACTCTTATTACGTGAACGTTCAGGAACCTCTGCTGCTTTTCGTGCAGCTGTAATTCGAGAAATTCGTTATTTTACCATGGAGCTTTGCGATTACCTTCAAAAAGCGAATCAGCTTGAAGCTGATGTTGCCTATATGCAGGCTAATGCCGCAGTAACCATTGTTTTTAGTGCGGGCTCGGATGCTCTTGATATAGAAGAGAAAGCGGAGCGAGATCATTTAGCACAACAAACAATACAGCAATTACGCTTTATTGCTCGTGGTGCGCTTGAGCTTAGTGACCGTCGCAAAATATCTAGGAAGTCTCGTTAGTTTATTTTCGAGTTAAGATGACACCGGTTTCAACATGATCCGTGTATGGGAACTGATCAAACAAAGCAAATTTATCAATTTGATGTGTTTCAACTAATAGTGCTAAGTTATCTTTCAAGGTTTCTGGGTTACAAGAAATATAGATAATCTTATTGAAACGTCTAACTAATTCAACGCTGTCTATATCTAAACCCGCACGAGGTGGATCAACTAGTACCGTATCGTAGTTATAAGCTGTTAAGTCGAAATCTTCTAAGCGTCGGAATTTACGTTCACCGTTCATCGCTTGACTAAATTCTTCACTCGACATGCGAACAATATCGATATTATCAATACCATTTTTACTAATATTAATCTGAGCAGAACGAACTGAGGTTTTCGATATCTCCGTGCCTAATACACGATCAAAGTTCTCAGCCAGTGCAATACTAAAGTTTCCATTCCCGCAGTATAGCTCGATGAGATCTCCGCCTGCATTTTCTGTTGCTTGTTGAGCCCATAACAACATTTGTTCATTAACACCTGCATTCGGCTGGGTGAAACTGTTTTCCACTTGTTGGTAAACATAAGTCTTATCGCCAACGTTTAAAGATTCCATAACATAATCTTTATCTACAATAATTTTCTGCTTCTTGGCGCGACCAATGATATCTACAGGAGCAATTGTTGATAGTTGCGCTTTTAACTTCTCCGCTTCTATCTGCCAATTATCTTCCAAAGGCTTGTGATAAAGCATACTAATTAATAACTCACCACTTAAGGTAGACAAAAAATCGACTTGAAAGAGCTTATAACGCAATTCACGATGGTTTCTAATCGCAGCAAGTAATGCTTTCATCGCGTCATTAATCAACTCACTGGCTACAGGAAAATCATCTACTCTAAATTTTGCCTTAGTTTTACTATCAAACATGATGTAATAAAGATCGTCACCTTCATGCCAAACTCTAAATTCAGCGCGTTGACGGTAATTTAATGGTGCTGAAGGATATAAATCAGGAGCAGGTAGATTAAAGACACTAAACAACGTAGCCATATCCTGTTGTTTTTTTGATAATTGCGCATCGTAATTATCGGGATGAATGTGACTAAACATAGAAGTGCCTTGTATAAAGAAATAGAGATTAAAATATCAGCGCGAATTTTACTATCGACTAAGCTTTTGTCTAGCTCTTAATCACGCTATTCAATAAATAAGTTAATATTAGCGGGTTTACCCAACTTTAGTTTACTTAACGTAAGTCAGTAACACTGAAATGCAGAGCGAATGATAAACAGAGGCAGGCTTTCTTCTTAACAAGGAAGTTTAATAATATAGTGAAAAGAGTTATTAATGGATAGGTTGAGTTGTTGGCAGATGTGAAGTCATAAAAAAGGCCGCAAATAGCGGCCTTTTAGTTTAAAAATTATAACATGACTAATCTTCGTTATTATCTTCTGTTCGCTCTGGGCGCTCTTTAGCTTCTCTTACTTTTAATGTACGTTGTTGAAACTCTGTATCGTTCAACGCAGCAATGGCTTTATCTAAATCATTAGATGCCATTTCAACAAAACCGAAACCACGACGCTTTCCAGTATGTTTGTCTTTCATTAAACGTACTGAATGTACAGACCCATGAGCAGAGAATAATTCTCGTACAGAGGTTTCGTTCGCTCTATAAGGCAAGTTACCAACATAAAGAGTTCTTACATCTTCATCTGAAACAGAAGCTGTGTTGGTAGTAGACGAACTTGGAGTGGCTGATGCATTACCTGCAAGTAAAGGTGCGATGAACGCACTAACAAATACTAAACTGGCAACAAGGATAGAGCTAGCCGGTACGGCAAAAGTGACAATATAAGCGATGATAGCAAACACAACAGCAATGATGACTGTTTGTAACGTTGGAGACTTCATATAAAGATACCTAATTATTATTTTAATAAACTAATTTAACTGCTTGAAAATAAGCAAATAGCAATTCTATGTTACGCAGCTTTTTATAATGTGCAACTATCAAGTGCAAAGTTTATGCAATTAATCTGTTTTTGAAGAATAAATGCTAATAATATTTACCGTAATAGTTGTTTAAATAAGCGTGTTGCCTTTTAAGTGAACGAACGGTTCAATATATCCATATTTAGGTAGGAAAGGTGTTGACCTAATTATAAAACTCTCTACAATGCGCTCCAGTTCCAAGGGGTTCACGCAAAATGAATCATCAACGAA
>CAJXRC010000263.1 GCA_913058405.1 uncultured Colwellia sp.
GATCTACACTATCCTCTTCGTCGGCAGCGTCAGATGTGTATAAGAGACAGTCACATGGCTTAGGCAAAAGGGTTTTAGCTGAAGGTGTCGAAACGGTTGAACAACTTAATTTACTGCGTCATTTAGGTTGTGATGCTGTACAAGGTTACTTTATTAGCAAACCGCTACCTGAAAGTAAGTTAGTACGATACCTTGAGAAAAAGTAATTCAATATAATTTAATATCGGAAGCTAGCACTAAATACTTGTAAGTCACTAATCCTCATAGAGATGTAGTTTTTTATCTCTTGATATAGCGCTAAATAAAGAGATGAATGATTAAATAATTTATCGATTGAAGAATTTAAAGCTAAAAAAAATCCGATACTTACCGATACAGTTCTATAATAGATGCAGAAAACACTATAACTGTTCATTTTTACTATTTGAACTCTGTATCATCTTGTCACCATCGCATTAAACCCCATTGAAAAGACAAAAAGAAATTGGCTCATAATAGGTTAAATTTCCGTTAATTCACGTTTATACAATACATGTTAAATTTTTAAGGTTAAACCCTATGCTCATTAAGAACAAATTAATCGCCAATACTGCAATCTTAGTTCTGGCCATGATCCTCATGTTAGTACTGTTGAACTATGAAAGTTCGGCTCTCCAACATGATATTAATATTGCAAAAAGTATAGGTAATATTAAAGCGTCAGTACTTGAATTAAGACACGAAGAGAAAGATTTTTCAGCTCATAAAAAATTAAAAAATTCCGAGCAATTCAATGAACAGATGAATAACGTTCAGCGCGAAATTAAAACATTAGCAGATGACTTCGCTGAAGTTGGTCTTTCTATGCCTGAATTAACGAGTATGGGAAATATTCTTGTCCAATATCAAGATCAGTTTACTCATCTTGTCACGTTACAAAAGAAAATTGGGCTAGATGCTAAGACAGGTTTGTATGGTGAACTTCGGGGGGCGGTTCATAGCGTTGAGGCGCTTATTGGTAAAGATAACTATCGTTTACGCAGTGAAATGTTGCAACTTAGACGAAACGAAAAAGATTTTATGCTGCGTCTTGATGAAAAGTATGTAGATAAACTCAATAAAAATGTTAGCAAGTTACTGACCTCAGTCCGTGCAAGTGACTTTTCTTCTACTAAAAAGCAGGAAGTGAGCAAGCTTATTAAAGCCTATCAAAATGCTTTTTCAAATTTAGTTATATCTCAGAAAGAACTCGGCTATAACGAGAAAATGGGCAGCAGAAATAAAATGCGCAATGTCGTTTATCAAGTTGATAACGAATTGAAAAAATTACTGTCTCATAGTGAAGCTGCGGTGAAAGAAGATGTGAAATTTATTAATACACTAGCATACAGTCTTTTTTCTGTTGTTCTAGTCGTAGCTCTAGTGAGTGCGTGGTTAATCGGTAAGAGTATTTTGAATCGAATTAGCAGCTTACAAAGTAGTATGAATAGTATTGCCCAGAGTAACGATTTAACCATTGAAGTCGATGTGAGTGGAGGTGATGAATTATCTGAAATGGCGACAGTATTTAACCATATGTTAACTAACTTCAGGTCACTTATTGTAGAGGTTAATCATTCTGTAACGACACTCAATACTGCCACAGGTAACTTAGCTGAAAATATTTATAATGCTAACGAGGGTGTAGAAACCCAAATGCAACAAACAGATCTTGTGGCAACAGCAGTAACCGAGATGGTGGCAACGGTAGATGAAATAGCGACAAATACGCGAGAAGCAGCCCATAAAGCTGAAATAACAAATAGCAATGCAGGTAAAGGTAAAGCAGGAGTGGAACAGACCATCAACCAAATTGGTCAGTTATCAGATAAGCTATTGGATTCAGAAAATGTTGTTAAAGAACTGGAAAAAGAAAGTGTTACGATTGCCTCTGTATTGGGCGTTATTCGTGGCATTGCTGAACAAACGAATCTACTGGCGTTAAATGCGGCGATTGAAGCGGCAAGAGCCGGAGAGCAAGGTCGAGGCTTTGCTGTTGTTGCTGATGAAGTGAGAACGCTTGCTAGTAGAACTCAAGATTCAACGCAAGAGATAGAAACAATTATAGGTTTATTACAAAAACGAACTCAAGAAATAGTCACCTTGATGGCGCAATGTCGCAGTCAAGGTGAAGAGAGTGCTGAACAAGCAAGTTCTGCGGGAGCAATGCTTGATGAAATAACCCAAGATGTTGCTTTGATTATGGATATGAATAGCGCCATTGCCACGGCAATTCAAGAGCAAAGTACCGTCGCTTCAGAAGTGAACCAGCATGTAGTGATGATAAGAGATGTAACAGAGCAATCAGGTGATTCAGCTAAACAAAATGAGCAAATGAGTGAAGAGCTGTCTCAACAGGCGCAAGTGCTTACCACAGAGGTTAGTCGTTTTACCGTATAAGGTAACTGTTTAGAATTATCTTTTTAATCATCGGAAATAAAAATGCCCTGACTCTTTGAGCGTCAGGGCATTTTTATTAGTAGGGCAACGTAAAGCTACTCTTGATTCACATAGACTGTTTTATAACTGTTTGAAGTCAATCATAGCTTCGCGGGAATGACCGCTATCTTTAAGAGCATTTAAATAAGCTTGCCAGCGAGCTTCATATTCAAGTGCTAATGTTTGCAGATAGTCTTCACTGAATATTGCACTATATGCATCATCAAATATTAAACGGTAACCATGCTTAGCAACGCTTTCAATACTGATTAAAAGTACATTTTTTTTATGGCTAGTTACTTGAATTTGACCTGCTTTGTTTTTTTTAGCTGAGTTTGCATCAGAGCTAATTCGCAAATACTCAAAGCTTAGTTGAGCACTGGCGATATTTTCATTCGCAGAGAACTCAATCGTTAGATTGTGTAGAGTATTATCTATAGTAAAACGAGTAATTTTCATTGTAGTAAACCATCTGATCTTTATTTATCTACTGGGTACCTAATGGACAAATAAATCAGTCCACTAGGTAACGCGCATAAGCAGTTTGTTACTAAAGAATAAAACGACTTAAATCTTCATCTTTAACTACATCACTTAGAATCTTAGTTACATAAGCTTTATCTATGCTGATCGTCTCACCACTACGTTGATCTGCATTGAATGATAAGTCTTCAACCAACCGCTCCATCATAGTATGCAAACGACGAGCGCCAATGTTTTCAGTTGTCTCATTCACTTGCCACGCTGAATCAGCAATAGCCTTAATACCATCATCGGTAAAGGTTACGGATACACCCTCTGTAGCAAGTAACGCAATATATTGCTCAGTAAGTGATGCAAAAGGTTCTGTCAAAATACGTACAAAATCATCGGCGGTTAATGCCTGTAATTCTACACGAATAGGCAAGCGACCTTGCAACTCTGGGATTAGGTCAGATGGTTTAGTCATCTGAAAGGCACCAGAAGCAATAAATAAGATATGATCTGTCTTGATCATGCCATGCTTAGTACTTACGGTTGAACCTTCTACTAATGGTAGTAAATCGCGCTGTACACCTTCACGAGAGACATCCCCACCGCCTGAGTTATCAGCGCGTTTACAAATTTTGTCAATTTCATCGATAAAAACAATGCCATTTTGCTCTACTGCATCAATAGCTTTTTGTTTAATATCATCTTGATTAACTATTTTAGCCGCTTCTTCTTCTTGCAACGCTTTCAGGGCATCTTTAATTTTAAGTTTACGCTTGTTCGTTTTATCACTAGACATGTTTTGGAACATGTTTTGTAATTGAGAAGTCATGTCTTCCATACCTGGAGGAGCCATGATCTCAACACCCACTTGTGGTGCTGCTAAATCCAGTTCAACTTCTTTATCATCTAATTTTCCTTCGCGTAATTTCTTACGGAAAATTTGACGAGTATTACTGTCATCACTTTTTTCATCATTACCAAAACCATCACGAGCAGGAGGAAGAAGTACATCTAAAATACGCTCTTCAGCCGCTTCTTCAGCAAGATGTTTAACACGATCCATCTCACTTTCTTTCACTAGTTTTATTGCCATGTCGGCAAGGTCACGAATAATGGTTTCTACTTCTTTACCCACATAACCGACTTCGGTGAACTTAGTCGCTTCTACTTTGATAAATGGTGCATTGGCAAGTCTTGCCAAACGACGGGCTATTTCAGTTTTACCTACGCCCGTTGGGCCAATCATTAAGATGTTTTTAGGGGTAACTTCGTTACGTAAACCTTTATCAAGCTGCATTCTACGCCAGCGATTTCTTAGTGCTATTGCTACAGCGCGTTTAGCATCACTTTGACCAACAATGTGGCTATCTAATTCGTGAACAATTTCACGTGGGGTCATATTTGACATTATTTATTCCTCGTTGTTGCCGAATACCAAGTAAACTAACTAAGCGATCTTTTTAAATGGTCTAAATGTCCAATAACATCGTTACTTTCAATCACAATAGCTTACTATTGTTTAATCAAGTACTTTGTTTTTGAAAATTTATCCTCACTAAAAATTGCTCGATTAATTAATTTAATTGCTATAGGAGTATTTCACTCATACTCAGGCAGCATAGTTTCTGCTCAGGGCTATAATTCGTCTATAGTCTGTTCTTGGTTGGTAAATACACAGATGTTACCAGCAATAGTAAGGGATTTTTCTACTATTTCTTTGGCACTTAAATCGGTATTTTCTAAGAGAGCTGTTGCAGCTGATTGGGCAAAATTACCGCCACTGCCTATAGCAATAAGATCATGTTCAGGCTGAACAACATCACCGTTACCGGTAATGATTAATGATGCTGTTTCATCGGCGACAGCAAGTAGGGCTTCCAGTTTTCTTAATGCTCGATCACTTCGCCAGTCTTTAGCAAGCTCGACCGCGGCTTTAGTTAAATGACCTTGATGTTGTTCAAGTTTACTCTCAAAACGCTCAAACAATGTAAAAGCATCGGCAGTGCCTCCGGCAAAACCAGCAAGGACTTTGCCATTATATAAGCGGCGCACTTTACGGGCATTTCCCTTCATTACGGTATTGCCAAGTGATACTTGTCCATCACCACCAATAGCCACTTTGCCATTACGTCTAACTGAAACGATAGTAGTCACATTAACCTCATTCTAACTCAATTCTTTGATGCTAATGTAATTGGGGTCTTTATGACTTTTTCAAGGAGAAATAGAAAATATTACTTATTGCCATAACCATATTTGGCAATAATTAATGTTGTTACGCTTGAGTTTGTGTTTATCTTTTTCAGCAATTCGTTTACGTGGGTAGGGACCTAAAAATACTTTATACCAGGTACCACTTTTTCCGCTAACACCTTTAACTTGTGCCTCCAGCCCAGAAAATGCTATTCGTGCTTTTAAGGTTTCAGCCTGTTTTTGTGTTCTAAATGAACCACATTGCATTTTATAAGGGCCTTTTTCTTCAACCTTATATTCACCGACTTCAATCTCTTTAGTTTCTAGATCTTTAACATAAGTCCACTTCTCTTTAGGAGGCTTAGGTAATTCATCTGTTTTGCTTGATGTTTTTTTATCTTTTACGGTTTTTACTGGTTCAATTAGCGGTGTTTTTGTACTGGGATCTGTTTTTAACGACCACAAGCCGTAAGAAAATATACCAATGAGTACTATCAGTAAAAGGCTAATTAATTTTGCTTTGAGTGGAATAGCATTAGAATTTTTTGATGTTTTTTTACCATTACGGGCATTCTTTTTCTTTTTTGCGGGGGCGCGGGAAACGTAATCTTGATTAGCCATGAAATGCGGAGAGTCGCTAAGAGGGAAATTTTAGCTAGTGTAACCGAGCTAACATAAAAAAACACGGTTACCTTAGGCTTTTTTGTTACCAATTAAGATCGATAGGATCAATGTCTAAGCTCCAACGAACCTTACCCAGCCATTCATTGTTAGGTATTTGTGTCAGTAACTGCAAGATTCCGCGATGTAAATCTTTTCGTGATTTGGCTTGAATTATTAAGTGATATCTAAATTTACCGGCTTTTTTCTCCATTGCAGCGGGCACTGGACCAGCGAACTCACAACCCTCTAATAATTGCTCTGTTAAAGATCGGAGAAATTTTTCTGGGTAAGAAGGATAATTTGCATCTGCTCGTAATAACGCCTGAAAGGTGAAGGGAGGTAATCGTGCTTGTTTTCGCTCAGTAAGTGCTTGGTGGGCAAAGTGATGATAGCCATTGTGTACTAGATCCTGCAGCAAAGGATGGTCAACAAAGTTACTCTGCACTAAGACTTTACCAGGTTTACTCGCTCGTCCAGCACGACCTGCAACCTGGATTAGCAACTGAGCCATTTGCTCACTTGCTCGAAAATCAAAACTAAATAAAGCGCCATCGACATCAAGCACAGCAACTAATGTAACATCAGGAAAGTGATGTCCTTTGGCTAGCATTTGTGTACCAACCAGTAATTGATGCTTCTTATCACTGACTTCTTGCAGCAATTTTGTCAATTCACCTTTTTTACGTGTGCTATCTCTATCTATACGCACAATAGAGCTGTCTGGAAATAACTCTTCTAATCGCGACTCTAATTGCTCAGTACCTTGGCCTAGTGGTGCGATACGCACACTGCCACAACTAGGACATTGGGGAGGTATACGCTTTTGACTACCACAATGATGACAAATCAATAACTGCTGTTTTTGATGTAAGGTGTAAGGTTTATCACAACGCTGGCACCTGTCTCTTATACACATCTCCGAGCCCACGA
>CAJXRC010000264.1 GCA_913058405.1 uncultured Colwellia sp.
ATCCTCTTCGTCGGCAGCGTCAGATGTGTATAAGAGACAGATATTATTCAGTAAACTAGACCAATAAGTACCTAGCTTACTAGATTGTACCTACTTTTTTTATCCGTCTTATCTCCTTATTATTTAGTGGTATCTACTTTACTTTTTTAAATAATTAACGGGAGATAAATGATGAATTTTACCCATCAAGGAAAAGCAATAATTATTGGTGGCTCAAGCGGTATGGGCTTAGCAACAGCAAAACTATTAGTTAAACATAATGTCGAGGTTATTATTGTCGGGCGTAATGCTGAGAAACTTGAACTAGCATTAACCCAGCTTAACGAGACTGGAAAAACATCGGCGATTCAAGCAGATCTTTATCAAACCACGGATTTAGAAAAATTGCTGTCGTATATTAATCAAGAGGATGTTCATTTAAGTTATTTGGTGAATGCCGCTGGATATTTTAGTCCTAAAGCATTTTTAGCCCATGATACTGAGGACTACAATACTTACATGGAGCTCAACAGAGCGACATTTTTTATTGCTCAAGCCGTTGCTGAAAATATGAAAAAACAGGGCGGCGGCAACATTGTGAATATTGGTTCTATGTGGGGACAACAAGCGATTAAAGCGACCCCTTCTTCTGCATATTCTATGGCAAAAGCTGGCTTACACGCGTTAACTCAACATATGGCAATGGAACTAGCAGAAGATAATATTCGCGTAAATGCGGTATCTCCTGCGGTAGTAAAAACTCCTATCTATCACTCTTTTATTGACCCTAGTACGTTAGATGAAGCTTTGGCTGGGTTTAATGAATTCCACCCGATTGGAAGAATAGGGACGGTTGATGATGTGGCAAATACTATCGGCTTTTTATTATCATCAGATACTTCTTGGGTAACAGGAGCTATTTGGGATATTGATGGTGGTGTTATGGCGGGTCGTAATTAAATCTGAATATCATTACGGCTTGTTAGGCAAAGATAACTCGGTAAGTAATAACTACCGAGTTATCTCTAAATAACTCAGTAGTTCTTATTGTGTCAGGTTTATTTATATGACCAACTTCATTGCATTGTCATGTGTCATGATAAATTCATTTATGTCATGCTTATCAATAATTAATTTACGCTGCGCATCTCTAAGTGCAGTGCGTAAACCTTCCTCAATGACTGGATGATAAAAAGGCATGGTAAGCATCGTTTGAACCGTCATCTGTTGTTGTCTTGCCCAGGCGAGTAAGTGGCCAATATGCTCAGCAGCAGGGCCAAACATTTCAGCACCTAGAAATTCACCTGAATTTTTATCGGCGTAGACGTTTAATAAACCTTTATTTTTACCCATAACGCGACTTCGACCTTGTCCTTCAAAACTGACTTGGCCAACCACATAATTTGCGGCATCTTGATCGGCATATAAATCTTTTATTTGACGCAACGATAAACCGACACTGGCAACTTGTGGCTCAGTAAAAACAACGGATAATGGCGCACGTCTTTGTCCTTGAGCTATAACTGGGTATGCTCCTGCATTGGTTCCTGCAACTTTTCCATCATCGGCTGCTTCATGCAGTAGCGTTAAGGTATTGTTGGCATCTCCTGCGACAAAAATATGGTCAACTGACGTTTGCAGAGTCAACTCATCAAATAGTGGACTGTTCTTTTTATCAAGTTCGATGCTGGTATTTTCTAGCCCTAACTTGTCTACATTTGCTTTACGACCAGTAGCAGCTAAAACATATTGGAATGACTCAGTCGTTTTTTGCCCCGATTTATCAAAGTAGATTACTTCAACCGCATCTTCTTTTTCTATAGTACTAACGACGCGTGCTTTTGCATCAAAGTAAAATTCTTCATTAAAAGTTTTCTCAGCGTAACGTTTCATTTCTTCGTCTTGCAAATTTGCAACAGAGCCACTTCGGCCAAATACTTTAACGATTACGCCTAATCGACTTAAGGCCTGACCTAATTCTAGCCCTATAACACCCGGACCGAATACTGCGACAGATTTTGGTAAATCGTTCAGTTCAAATAAATTATCATTGGTTAACAAGCGGCTTCCGGCAGCAGCCAAAAACTCAGGATAATTAGGACGAGAGCCTGTAGCGATGACAATACGTTTTGCGATCACTTGGCTGTGATCATCTACCTGTAAGGTGTGTTCATCTAGAAACTTGGCAAAGCCGCGAATTTTATCTTGTTCATCGAAGCTTTCTACTGACTCAACCACAAAGCCGACAAACCGGTCTCGCTCAGTTTGTATGCGCTTCATTACCGCTTTACCATTAACGCTAATGCGGTCAACTTGAATGCCAAAAAGGTCTGTTTGACTGGCGTGATAAGATGCATCTGCCGCTGCAATTAATAATTTACTAGGCATGCAACCAACGCGAGCACACGTGGTACCGTAAGCTCCGCCTTCAATTAAAACGACCTTGTCAGTATGTTTTTTTGCAGCGCGATAAGCGCCCATTCCTGCAGTGCCTGTACCAATAATGGCAACATCAACATTGATTACTTTCATGAGAATAGTCCTGCTTTAATTATGAGATTAATATAAATGAAATTGGTTATTTTCTACTACGTAAAAAATTAATAATGTCATCGGATTCATATAACCATTGCGCTTTACCGTTTGCTTGTTCGATACGTAAACAAGGTACTTGTGTTTTATTACCGCCTTGTTGCAGCTCAATACGGTGTTGATGATTTTTTTGAATATTTCGTAGTTCAATGCTGAGTTCAAGTTCATGTATTGCATGACGCGTTTTAGCGCAAAAAGGACAGCTGTCATAATGATAAAGTGCCATGTTGTTTGGCTGTACTGCTGATAAAGTCATAATTTTTCCTGATGATAATAATATAAATTTAAGTGTTATCAGCTGAAATATTCATGAGTAGAAGTGAGATAGAATAACTTCAATAATCACGAAGAGGAGCTAATGAGTGAAGCCATAATATACGTGTTCATCAGGTGGTAAAGGCAACTAGGTGTCTAGACATTGCCACCATCTGTCTAATCAGCTTTATTTATCTTTCAAAGCAATAAAAAAAGCGCTACAAATAAATGGGAATATTGCAGCGCAAAGGAAATTTTTTAATTACTAGTTATTCTTTTTCATGAATTTAAGGATGTGATTGGCAATAACATCACCGTCTTCTTCCAAGGCAAAGTGACCTGTATCTAAGATATTAAAATCTAAGTTCTTTAAATCACGTTTGTATGGATGTGCACCTTCTTCAGGGAAAATATAGTCACCTTTACCCCACATTAATAACGTTGGCGGTTGGTGCTCTCTAAAGTACTCTTGCCATTCTGGATAAAGTGCTGGATTAGTGCCGTAAGAATAAAACAATTCCAATTGGATCTCTTTATTGCCTGGGCGGTCTAATTTAGCTTGATCTACTATCCAGTTATCAGGGCTAATGGTTTCTTTATTGCGAGTACCATTAGTATATTGCCACTCTGTTGCACCGATAGTTAACAGGTTATCTTTAAGTACTTTGGCATTTTCAGGTGTTTTATCTTTCCAATAGGCTTTAATAGGATCCCAAAAGTCACGTAATCCTTCATCGTAAGCATTGCCATTTTGTATGATCAAACCTTGGACACGATTCGGATGAGCTGCGGCTATTCGAAATCCGATTGGAGCGCCATAATCCATAACATACATGGTATATTCTTCAGCGCCTACTTTGGTTAAAAAGGCATCGGTAATCTTAGCTAAATTGTCAAAGCTGTATTCAAAATCACTAAGGGCAGGCATAGAGCTGTTACCAAAGCCGGGGTAATCTGGAGCAATAACGTGATATGTTTCTGACAATTTAGGGATTAAGTCACGATACATATGTGACGACGTTGGAAAGCCATGTAATAACACAATAGTTTTCTTATGTTCAGCTCCTGCTTCACGATAAAAAATATCTTGGTTTTGCACTTTAACGGTTTTGTGTAAGGTTTGTGCTGCTTCAACATGGCTCATTGAGGTAAAGCCTAGTAGTAATACGCTTGCAGTTGCTATGAGATAATTGCTAAAACGTCTATTTTTGACTATCGATTTAGTAAAATTTTTCATTGTGTTTTCCTATATAAGTAATGAATAAGTAAGTATTGTTTCTTACTTTGTAGTTAATAAATTGAACTGTTTGTTTTCGAGTAATTCGGTAAAGCCACCCACCGATAATTTTTCTATAAATATCTGAGGGTAAGTTCTGCCCGTTGTTCTTTGCTGTAATTCTTGTATGTACTTTGGGTTTTCATAAACATCGTACTCAACATAATCCAAGCCTTTATTGCTAAATAACCGTTTAGCGTGAGTACAGTAGCCACAGCCAGGGCGGGTATATATTTCGATCTTTACCATTTAATCCTCCGTTTACACTTTTCAGTGATGCTGCTTTGTTGTTGATGAAGCTATTATCTATTTCAATGCTTCATTGATAAATAGGGTTGATGTTGAATTATTGTCAATGTAGTGTTGACAATGAGACTATGAATGAATAGTAATTGAGTGAATACTGAGTAATGGCTGAGCCGAAATTTAGTCATCGTTGAATGAAAGAGGAGTCTGCGAGTAACTTATGGATACGTTAGATGGATTAAAAACAGTGGTAGCAGTCGTTGAAACCAACTCATTTACCGCGGCGAGTGACAGATTAGGGATCTCAAAAGCGTTAGTCAGTAAGTACGTCGGTGAAGTGGAAAACCAACTAGGCATTAGACTCTTTAATCGCACAACTAGACAGCTGGCATTAACAGATTCCGGCCGACGTTATTATGAGGAAGCAATTATATTACTGGAGCAGTTTAGCGCTATGGTAGATAACGTAACTGGTGAGCAGACAGCACCACGTGGCTTGTTACGAATTAGTGCACCGGTAACTTTTGGTGAAATGAGGTTAGCACCTTTATTACCTAAATTTATCGCCTTATATCCAGACTTAACCATTGAATTAGTGCTTACCAATGGTGCAATAGATATGCTTGAAGAGGGGATTGATGTGCGTTTACGTATTGGCGGTGTTGATGATTCCAACATGATAGCGAGGCATTTAACGAATTTCCCTCTAGTATTATCAGCATCACCAAATTACGCTAAGCAGCATGGTTTACCCACAACGCCTGAACAGCTTGGGGAACATCATTGTATTATTGACAGTAATTTTAGGATTGGTAAACAATGGCCATTTATTTCGCCAAAGGGGCGAGCAGAAACCATTAATGTTCAGTCTGGGCTTGCGGTAAATAGCCCGCAAGCTGCTCGGGAAGTAGCCATCGCTGATGGTGGAATTGCGATGACACCTAACTTTATTGTTGCAGATGCACTAGCTGATGGCAGGCTATTAAGAGTAGTACCAGAATACACCACGCTGGAATTTGGTCTTTTTGCTATTTACCCACACCGTAAATATGTAGCTAAAAAAGTACGTTGTTTTATCGACTTTGTCTTAGATCAGTTCTCCAAGTAATCGAGGACTAATAACGCATAACTAATCTATTTTTCAGTATCGAGGCTTTCCATAAAATAATTCGTGGGCTATTGGCTGTGCCCACTCTATCCAACTAATTACCTTGTTAAGTACGCCAAAAAACTTCAAGTGAAGCGGTAGCATTGTACTTACGCAAGTCTTCTTCATAATCTGGAGTACTGGTGATAATGCTAAATGCTAGTCCCCATGATTCTTGATAATAAACAACACCAGTAGATATTGTTGCTTGCCAATGCTCAGTATTGACATCAAATAAATGCTTAGGGCGTGCACCATCAATCGTAATATCTTGAAATCTATATCTCCCTTCTACTGAGAGGTAGTAAAATTGTCCAGAGCGACTTGTTGATAGGGCACTGACGTCAAGGTAATTTCCTGGCATAGTTCCAACACTAGCAAAACTTTCATGTAAACTAGTGCCCCATCTAAAAGTGCTACCTAGTGCTACTTCACTTTGGTAATTACCAACATTAATTCGTGCCGATAATCCACTATCGAAGTCTTTATCACGCCAACCTTGTGATCTAGAAAGTAACCTTTGAGCTTCATAAGCAAAATTAAACACTGTTTGGTTTTCAATTTGTCTAGCCCAACCCATAGGTTTCGGTGATCCAATTAAACTGTGAACCGATTTTTGAGAATTTTCGCCGAAAGCATCAGGACCAACAGCTCCAAGCATAAAACTATATTTATTAGCAGTGTCTGCTGAAAACTCAGAAATATTGGCTTCAATGAATAAAAAACCTGTGTAGGGTCTATCGTTTTCTCCTTCAACAGCAGAAGTTATGTCGGCTGGAGTCCAAATCTGTTGGCCAACCGTTATACCCCAGTTTTTTTTGGTTTGAGGATGTAAAGATAACCAACTGCCTACGGTTTTAAGTAGCATGGGGGAGCTCTTCTCTATATCAATAGTACTAGGTGAATTGAATTTGAAAAAGAGTCCGTTAGTGTACCCTCTATCTGAACCAAGAAAACCATCGTTATCAATACTTAGGCTGATACTGCCAGTATTGTATTCTTCTGCAACAACAACACTCCCCATGATGACTGCCAAGCAAATAACGACAACATTGATGAAAGTACCAATTGAATGAAAATCAAAATGTATTTTTTTCATAACCACTATCCAAAATCTGTCTCTTATACACATCTGACGCTGCCGACGAA
>CAJXRC010000265.1 GCA_913058405.1 uncultured Colwellia sp.
GAGATCTAGTACGGTCTCGTGGGCTCGGAGATGTGTATAAGAGACAGCTCAAGGGAATTCGTACACCCTTGGGTAAAGTTACATCACGCATAGAGTTAAGTGCTAAAGAATATTCATCACTGCCTGGCGTTCCTGAGGGTGAATACCTTGTTATTCAATTTCAAACCGATTTTCAAAATAAAAAAACATCTACAGAAATTTTAACCCTAAGTAAAAATAGCGGTAAATGGCTAACGGTTGGTTACTTCATACAGTAAATGGGGTTTGCATAACGCTAAGGAAGATTCAAAGAGTGACTGTTAACCACTTGCGTTGTTTCGCTTCGTTACACAATTTTAGCAAACTATTATCTTGCCCTTATTGTCGTGCTGGCAGTTTATTCTATGTCATTATCAAGGAAATTTTATAGTGCAGACGTTTACTAAGAAAATTATTTTGTTTCTCTATTTAATCAGCTTTGTATCTTTAAGTAGTAATGAAGTCCACACCAATGAAAAATCTCTTGTAGATAAGTTAAACCTCATTTTATCAATGCAAAAAGAAGATAGACCTGGGGTTAGTGTTCTTTTAAAAAAAAATAACGACGTGATATATAAAATAAGTAAAGGGCTTGCTAATAAAGCGAAGCGCTTTTCTATTAGTTCAAGCACGGGATTTAGATTAGGCTCAATTAGTAAGCCTTTTACTGCGTTAGCGATATTGACATTAGTAGAGAGCGAATCGCTATCACTTGACGATGATGTAACTAAGTTTATTCCAGAGTTACCCCTAAAGTGGAAAGGTATTACGATAAAACATCTGCTTAGTCATAGGGTATTCATTTCTGAAGATTTCTTTTCTGATTCAAATATAGGCTTAGCAAATTTGTCTACCAATCATGATGTTGTAAAGTTCATTTCTGCAAAAAATATTCAGGTGAAAGCACTCACTTCCGATAAAGCGATTTATTGTAATAGTTGCTATGTATTGTTAGCTCAAGTTATTGAAATATCTAGTGGCATAAGTTTTTCAGATTATTTGAGGCAGAAAATTTTTGTTCCAGCAAACATGAAAAACACCTACATTGTAGAAGAGGGTGTCGCTATGAAGTCTACAGATGCCCTTAATTACGCTAAAACAGAAACTTTTTTTGGAATAAATCAATATACCACTGGCGCAATGGCACAAGTCAGTAGTATTGAAGATCTGAACAACTTTATTGTAACGTTGAAAGAAGGGAAAATTATTAATCAAGAGTCATTCCGTTTAATGACAAAAGTTCATAGTGATGCGGGTAATGATGGCACCTTTGGTTTAGGATGGATGATAGGTTGGGGGGATGTTCCTTTTTATTCTCACGGAGGCTCACAAGACGGCTACCAAACAGAACTATTCTTTCATCCGAAGCATGACCTTGAAATTGCTATTTTAACTAATGGCGGTGATGAGACTTATGAGCTACAAGCACAAATGATGAGAGCAATTATTACCCACTATAATTAAGTTTGTATTAATTCAGCCTAACATAACCTTCAAATGCATAAAGTACAGTTGGCTGTGAACGTTCCTCTTCAATTATAGCTAACTATATCCGTTCCACTTGAAGATGCATGATTCAGCTGGAATTAGAAACGCCTTTAGGCAAGGCTGAGCAAATCATACTCTGCGTTACATTTCTTTTTAAGGGAGTGACCCTTAATAAAAAAATGTGCCTTGATTATGAATAGCTCAGACTTCCTGAAACGAGCATCTTCAAGTGGAGCGGGTATATATTTATCCCCTTAGTAAAGGGCTATTTAGAAAGTTAAATTTCGATGATGATCATCTATGAATTAAAAGAAATTCATTATACTCGAAGAAGTTCAAAGCGATAATGTTGAGATGATGAGGTAATGCAATAGTTATATAGTCGATTGAAAATAAAGCGTATTTACTCTGAGTAATGCTTCTCGATTGATGAAGGTAAATCGGGTATATTTAAATATATTGAGTTTTTACAACTGTTTACGTAGGTATTTATAGCTGGGCTAAGTCAGCTCTACTAAATATGAGCGTAATTGCGCATAAAACAGTGTCTACTTTTTATGGCTTACACTAGTGTTAAGTAGCGGTAGTATTTAATTGGAGGGGTATATGAAAGGTTCATGTAATTGTGGAAGTGTTAGTTTTGATGTTTCAAACGAGATAGCGAGTTTGTATCAATGTCATTGCATGTTATGTCAGAAACAGTCGGGCTCTACTTCTAATACAGCGACTATTGTAAAAGAATCAGATTTTCTCTGGTTATCAGGAACTGACTCTATTAGTCAGTGGCAAAAGGATTCTGGATTTACTTCTCATTTTTGTAAACAATGCGGCAGTCCTGTTCCAAATAGGCTTAGAGAATCAAACTTTTATTGGATACCAATGGGATTGGTTGAAAATGTTGATATTAAGATAAGTGCTCATTTATGCTGTAATTCAAAAGCAAATTGGGACGATATTCCTGATGCTGCTATCAAATATCCAGATATGCCAGAAGACCTTGATAACTTTATAAATAGCCTTCAAATAAAAAGGTAGAAAATCAGCTATTAAGTTTAGGTGGTTGGTTTAACATTATGTACTTCGATTTACATAAAGCATAACAAAGCGCTTCACTTCAAGCCTTATGTTCGCCTGAACTGCGATTAACATTATGGCCAATAATTTTTACTTCTGATCATAGCGTTATATAGCAATGTTTAGATAAAGTGAAAGCCATTTCATTGGAACGTTATGAGTATTTGTCTAATAACTCTAATTTCATCTTTGTTAAATGTCAGACACTCTTTTAATCATCGAAACGTTGGTAGCATAGCTTAACAATGAAACGAAATTTTACAGTGAGCTTTTCTCATTCGTTGTTATGCTAATCAACTATACTATTCCCTATTAATAGGGCATAAGCATTCTAAGGTTAGAAAATATGATCCTAAAAGTAGATTTTAAACAGTTTCTTGATGAAAAGGGCGAGGTACTAGCACTTACGGAACAAGCAAAAACGGTATTCAACTTTCTGACTAAGATAGTGTTGTCGGTTTCTGAGAATATCGAACAGCCACTCATTGAAGTTGATTTAAATTGTAATACCCGAGGGACTGAGCTGTCATGTGAGGGGAGTATTGAAGCATCATGTATCGATATGAACAAAATTGAATGGCATTGCGACACCTGTGAAGCGTCTGGCACTATTTCTAATTGGAAAGGAAGTATGTGGGATATTCAAAAACGGACAATTCATTAGTCCGTGAGTTAGTTTCGTAAATCAGTTACGTAAGTTAGCTTTGTCATACTGGTTTGAAAGTCAGCGTCGACTCTCAGCTTCGACTCTCAGATTCAAGGAAATTCGAGGGTTCATTAAACTTGATTTAAGGTGCAAATAGCTGTGAACAACATCAGTAATATTGTACTATTTTTTAAGAATGAAATTTAGTTGCTAGCTATGGATAATAAAACACAGGAAAAAGCCGACTTTACCCTTGCCAATGCCTATGGTGGCGTTGAAATGGTTCGTGCCGATTATAAAGGGCAGGCGTTCTCTAAACATGTACATGAAGGTTACACTATTGGTGTAATTGAAAAAGGCGCACAACGCTTTTACCGTAGTGGTGAAATTCATACCGCAGATACAAACTCTATTATTTTGGTTAATGCCGACGATGTACATACGGGTGAGTCTGCTTCATTGGGTGGTTGGCAATATCGTGCTATGTACCCTTTGCCTGAACATTTTGAAAATATCAGTAACGATCTGTATGACAAGGGAAAATTTGCACCATATTTCGATTCTTCAGTGATTAACGATCCGCTATTAACAGACCAGTTAAGGCTGTTATTTAATCAAGTAGATAACAATGCTTCGCAGCTACTAACAGAAACTATCATGTATAGCTTGATGTTAAGGTTAACCTTAAGGCATTCATCACTTCGCCATGTACCAAAAGATATTTCGGGCAGTAAGGCAAAACTGCTTCGGGTAAAAGAGTATTTAGATAGTTATCCTGCTGAGGATATATCGTTGAAACAATTGGCGATAATTGCAGGGTTAAGTCAATACCACTTTATCAGACAATTCAAAAAAATGTTCGATCTTGCCCCGCATAGCTACCAAATACAGGCTAGATTAAAGAAAGCGAAAACGTTACTAAAAGCGGGTGTTAAACCCGTTATGGTGGCGAGTGATTGTGGCTTTCATGATCAAAGTCATTTTAATAGACACTTTAAAAAAGCCTTAGGAACTTCTCCCCGCAAGTTTCAAAAACAAGCAGTTTTGTACAAGAACTAAAAACGATTCCCCTGTAAACTCTTTCAAAATATTGAAGGAGTGCGTTAATGCCAAGTAGAACAGCTATTGCTGGGGGATCTACCCCAAGTGATTTTAAAATTATCTATCAAGCCATCGTTGATATATTCCCGCTTTCACTCGCTGTGGTGCCTTGGGGAATACTGTGTGGCTCATTAGCAATCACTGTCGGTTTAACCCCATTACAAGCGCAACTTATGTCATTGTTAATTTTTGCGGGCGCAGCTCAACTTGCCGCATTAACTATGATGGGCGCAGTTGGCTCTTTATCTTCGATGTTTTCCTCAACCTTTGTTATAAGTTCAAGGCATTTGCTTTATTCCGCTGTTTTTCGAGAGCATGTCAGAAAAAGCTCATTAGGTCTTCGTTGCAGTATTGCCTTTTTCCTTACCGATGAAATGTTTGCGGTAACCTGTGCTTATATGGCGAAGCATAAAAAATTTAGTGCTGTTTACGCACTCAGCTCTGGTATTACTTTTTATGTATTTTGGAATGTTGCTACTTTTACTGGCATTGTTGCCGGTCAACATATTCCAAACCTTGAACATTTAGGGTTGGAGTTTGCGATAGCGGCAACCTTCATTGCGATAGTTATTCCGACAATCAAGAATAGATCGACTTTAATATCCGTTATCAGTAGTGGTGTCAGTGCGATTGTGCTTTCAATATTTATGAAAGAATATGCGTTAATTGCAGCCACCTTTATTGGTATGTTTTGTGGGTATTTAACAAAAGAAAAGAGTGCTATTAATGAATGATTTTTGGTTAGCCTTACTCGGCATGACATGTATTACTTTTACCTGTCGATACTTCTTTTTCTCAACCTCAGTAGCGTTTGAACTTGGACCAAAAATAAAACGTTTGCTCAGTTATACCGCGCCTTCTGTGTTAACAGCGATGTGGGTGCCGATTGTTTTTCTTGGCCATCAAGAGACAAATGGTGATTTTATTACCAGTCCCTTTTTAATCGCCGGCGTTACCACGGTAATTTTTAGCCTGAAAATAAAAAATACTCTGGCCATTGTCATTTTTGGTATGGGAGTTTTTGGCGCGTTAAAGCTGTTTTTTTAACTTAGCTGGGGATATGAAGCGGGATAGGAAATCTCATATCGTGAGTAAAACCCTACTTAAGTGTCATGGACTTAACTTCTGTAAAAGGTAAGCTTAGTTAAGCAATATAATGCCAACTAGGAGTATTAATATGTTCACAATCATTAGAACTTTTATCATGAGTACATTAATACTGGCTACGTTCGTTTCATCCGTCAGTTATAGTGCCTCGACCTTAAGTGGCACCAAAACAATAAATTTAATCGCTAAAGACGGGCAACGTATTGCTATTGGTACTATCGATTTTTTACCTTCATCTGCCAATATTAAGTATCAGTTACATATTGATCATACGCGTTTTAAAGATTATTTTTTATCGATGAAAGAGATGAAATGTTTAGAAGGGCCAGAGCTCTGGTGTCATATCCGATATCCCTATCCGCAGCCTCGTACCATCACATCTGACGATTTACGTTGGTTAGAGCATGACTTGCTGTTTATGTACAAGAAGAGTAACGAATTTGGAGCTAACTTCTGGAATGGTGTTTATTATTCGATGACGATAAAAGAAGGCGTTATTTTGGGTAAAGCACAAGCAATAGACCTTAACCTACTTGCAGCACCGCCTGAAGATTTAGATACGCCTTTTTATTCTGAAGACTTACGAGATGAAATAGAACGTGTACAACGTTGGTTACCTGATATAGAAATTCGTTAATTTAAAAACGTTTGAAGATGATGTTAACGCAATATCCAAGTTATCTAGGCATGCATGTAATTTAATGAAATTGAGACAAGAGGACTGACCATTTTAAGTCTCCTTATTTTTTTCACATTTTGATGTTATAGTCATCAAAATTTTAATCAATTAAAAAATGTGAAACCTTTTTATGACGTTACGCGTAGTTAGCTCAGTTAAATTACCTTCAAAAATAATAAAAACAGCCTTATTAATATTATCAGTTGTCAGTAATTCAGCGATAGCATCAGTGTTAGATTACCATGCAGGTATTGGCATTTCAGGTTCGTCTGATGGACCTTACTTGGATCACAACGTTGGTACATATGAAATAAAGTTATTAGATGCAGTGACTCAAAGTTTTACTCGAAGTGCTCAAGAAGGTATGTCAGTAAAAATTGAGCGTGATTTTTATAATATAAACACAATTACTGGTCGAGGAAGAACCATCATAACAGACGGAGACTTCTCTACCTGTCTCTTATACACATCTCCGAGCCCACGAGACCGTACTAGATCTC
>CAJXRC010000266.1 GCA_913058405.1 uncultured Colwellia sp.
ACGAGATCTAGTACGGTCTCGTGGGCTCGGAGATGTGTATAAGAGACAGCGGTGATATTGAAATAACGATTACGGAAGCTGTAGTGATTAGCATTGAAATATTCCCAGGCGATAAAGAATTAGCGCTTGGATTAACTGAGGAATACGAGGCGTTAGCAACCTTTGACAATAAAACAGAACATTACCTTGATAAAAATGCTGATTTAACATGGGCCAGCTCAAATACAGCTGCAGTAGATATTGATATTACAACTGCAAAAGTGATTACTAAATCGGAAGGTGACACTATCATTACTGCGTCATACCAAAATACTATTGAAGATACGGTAACATTACATGTATCTGAAAAATCGTTAAATGAGCTAATAATAAAGCCAGTTCGTCAAGCGGGGCAAACGCCAGATGAAGAAAGCACGGTAACAGACGGTTATGCTATAAACTTTACTGCGTTAGCAAGTTATAGCTATGGTCCAAATGAGGATGTTACTGAAGATGTTCTTTGGTCTTCCTCGGCAGAAGAATTTCTAACTGTAGACGAAATAAAAGGGAAATTTATCGGCGCTGGTCAAGGGAGTTCTGATGTTTCTGCAACTTTAAATAGTGAACCTAGTAATACTGTGACAGTGACAGTTAATCATGGCGACCTTACCAAATTAGAGATTCAAACGGAACAAGATCAAATTCCTGTAGGCGCTCAGTACAAATTTGACGCGATAGCTTCATTTACTGGTGAAGATACAGAAAATATATCCGATGAAGAGTCTGTGCATTGGTATAGTGATGATGCCACTATAGCCTCTGTAACTCAAGATGGCCTAGTAGAAGGTATTAAAGAAGGAATTACTATTATCCATGTCTATGAAGAGGGCTCTGATAAAAGTGCTCAGCACGGTGTTGTTATCACGGAGGCAAAATTAACATCTGAAATAGAAATAACAACGTTGAAAAATGAATACCTTACTACATTAGGGAATGGTTATCTTGCTACAGGCGAATCGATGAAATTCATTGCTAAAGGCACTTATACTGATGGTAATGTGCATATTATACCTAACAAGCATATTTCTTGGGATTTAATTGGAGACATTACATATATTTTATATGATGGTGATGCTTCAATTGATGCCCATGGCAACGTATTGAATAATTCGAGTAATACTAGGGATACTGCAGATGTTGTTTTTGTAACTGCTTATATTCATGACGTTGAAGGCTGGCAAGTCGAGAACGCCCATTATAATAGTGATTTGGTAGGTTTAGCCGCAACTAAAATATTAAAAATAAAACCTGAAACTGGCCCGTCGCTAAGTTTTGTTGGGCCATTAACTAAAGGTGATGCTGATAGAATAGGTGTACCTTCTGATGGAAGTTTTGCCTTCGAAGAAGCTGGTGCTACGGGCCCCGATGGTGCTTCATTTATGACAGCTACTCATGAGCTTGCCCGAGATCAATGTGAAGTATTGGTTTATAACAAGTTTAATGATTATAGATTACCCACTTACGATGAACTGCAATCTGTTTGGACTACATTTGACGGAGTTTCTGACGAGACATACGATTTATACGCAAATGAGAAATGGTCAGTTGGACAATATTTTTGGACTTCAACTGAACATGAGAGTGAAAGTTTTAAATTAGTTGATTTAAAAGCAGGTATCACAGGACTTTCTGATACCGCGACTGGTTTGAATTATGTGAGTTGTGTGAGGGAAAATATATTACCTTAGTCATGAGCAAGGTTACATCAACTTAGTGTAACGATTATTCTTCCTATATCAGTTTTGTGTATATAAGGCTGGTATCGGAATTATTTATATTATTCGGCCTCAAACATCATATATAATCAATTTTGGTATCATGTTCTTCTCTAGCTCTTCTTAATAAAACTATCTAATAATCAACATTATCATGACGTTGCTTAAACACTGCCGTTTCGTTTAATGAAGGTAGTTGAGAGCAATAGAGAATTTGTGTAGCGTAAGACTATACTTTGTATTCACTGGGGGAATAAAACAGACTACTGTTTCGTTTCTCAATATTTGAGTTATTTTAGACACGTATATGTCAGTGTTTATTGAAATTTATGGAGCATGTTATGCCTGATATCAATCATCAAGTTGGAATAAAGCCTCACCTGAAAAAATATACGAGCTTTTGACAACCAATAAAGGCTTATCCAAGTGGTGGACTAATGATGTGTCCGGTGCTGGTGAAGTAGGTTCAGTTATTGAGTTTCGTTTTAATGGAGGAGGCCCTGATTTTTCAGTTTCTCAACTAATACCAAATAGCAAAGTGAAATGGAAACATTCAGGTACTATGCCCGAGGCTTGGATAGGGACTGAGATCTCGTTTGATTTACGTGTTGAAGGTGAACAAACTTTTGTGCGATTCACTCACTCAAACTGGAAAGAGACGAGCCATTTCATGGCGCATTGTAGTACTAAATGGGTAGTATTCTTGCTTAGTTTGAAAGAAGCGATTGAAAAAGATCAAGGTCGACCATTTCCAAATGATATTCACATAGACCATACATAATGTGCGCTAAGCGAATACGAAGTGTAAAGTATCAAACTTCTGCTTAGCGCATGTTAAATTGAAATGTTGTTATTTAAAAATTATTTTTCTTAACCGATATTCACCGGTTAACTCTCTAACTTCAGGATATTTTGCGGAGGTTTCCTCAGATATCTTTTGATTTTCTTCTCCCCATATTTTCATAAACTTATCATATTTAGCTTTATTTGGTTCCAAGTCCTGTGAACTTTCGAATGTAACAGTAAGTACTAAATTAAAATCGCCACTTTGTGGTAACTCACTCGCCCATATGTTCCAGTCTTTTATGTGCCCTAAATCTTTCTGAATTTTTACTGCCTTTATCCAGCTTTTTGTTAATCCGGCTAAATAAACATCTTCCATGTTGGGATCTACTTTGACGGTAGTGACTGAAAGGACTTCCTTACCTAAGTCATAATCTTTAAATATTTCTAATCGGTCCTGAGCAACAACATTTAGACTGACTAATAGCATTAATACAAAAATGTTAACTATTTTCATTGTGATTTCTCCGAAGGTTAGTTTCTTTAATACACAACTTAATTCGCATTAAACGCATGCAGTATAGGTTAATAAATGTACATTTTCCCCTCGATATAAGTCTGGTGATAAACAAAGTGACTATATTATCGGTATGTTGTTTAACTAATTACCTTTAGTTTGGGTGCGTAAAAATAGACTAATGATTGAACCTTTATCACGAGATGAGACGTATTGTTACAGAGTAATATGTGTGGTTCGCATATTCTTTATGAAATTAAGTCATTGGATTGGTTTGAATTGCTAGGCTATTATATTTTCAATAAATTAGCAGCTAGCACTAAACACTTAACCTACTCAGTTAAAAGGATATTAAGAATGAACGTTAAAAAATCAATTATCGCATTATCAGTCGTTAGCCTACTTTCCGCTTGTGCCCAAAACCAACCTGCAGAAATGAATCTAGAAGAAAACGTTAACAGCAATACAATAAAAATTACTGAAGCGAATTATGCTAAAGCTGAAACGGCTAGAAATTACAAAAACTGGCTGAAATTCGGTGCTAATAATAATATTGCACACATGAAACAGTTACCGCCAAGGGGCAAAGCTGCACCAACGGTGCAAATGAATGACGATACCTTGTATTCAGTCGTAATCACTGAGGCAGTCAATGGCAAAGTACAATTTTCTATTCCAAAAAGTGATGTATATATAGCCGTTCAAGTAGTAACCGAGGGTGGTCATGGGCAACACTATGTTGTTGGTGAGGGGGATTATGATGTTTCGATTGAAACAAAGTACGCTTTCTTAATCTATCGCACGGGCACTGAAAAAGGCTTAGATGCTGCGCGAAGTGCACAGCAGTTAATTAAAGATGATACGTTCAAGTTTGGAACCTACAAGCTTCCTAATTATGATTTTGAAGAAGTCGAAGAGTGGACAGCCCATTTAACTAAAGAAACCAGTGGTTCAGCTTTTGAATATACTTTTCCACGTACCTCAAAAGATATTACTGACCTTCATCAATGGAATTTAGAAAATGCAAATGGTTGGGGGGGCTCATCACCTGAAGTGAATATAGCTAATAAATATACAAACTCGGTAATCTTAAGTAGCGGAGAGTGCTTATCTACTACGTTTGATAACCCTGAATCTAAGTATTTTACGTCTATAACCGCTTATGACAGCAGTCGTTATTTAATTGAAGATGTAAGACATATTAGTTCTCATACTTGGCAAGAGAATAAGGATGGTACGATAACGGTTTCATTTAACTGTGGTGAGAATGCGCTAAATAATATTGATACCAAAGGCACAGACTTCACCTTTACGATGCGTTATTACGGACTTAGCCAAAAAGTAATGGATGGTAAAATATCACCAGAAAAGACAGTGAAATAGCTAAGACATCATTTATGAAACGCATAAAGAAACTAAAAATAGTCTGCTTTCGATTAAGAAGCAGACTTTTTATTTAATGTCATTCAATCACGAATGTGCCGCGGATCTATGATGTTAATTCTGCGCTGTAATATGCTTGTTTATTTGGCCAGTCCCCCAATATTTTTTAGTCATGATAAATATTGAATGAAAATTTATGTTAACGTTAATTTAACAACTTGAATTTAATGTGATTTCTGGTAAATTACTAAATACTGAAATGGGTGTAGTAAGTAATAAGCCTTTATGTGTCAGTGTTTACATCCAACATACTTAGCCTGTACTTCTGTATTACTCTTGATGATTTTATAAGGAAATACTATGAAAAAAATTATATTACTTTTATCCCTGATCTTATCAGTATCAGGTTGTGCGGGTCTTGGCGTAGCGACTGTCGGTGCTGTGATGTATTACAAAACTCAAAATCATGAAGTGGCGTCAGTAGATATCAAGGCTCCGGCTGAAAATGTTTATAAGGCGGCTATTGATGCTGTTGAAGGTAACGCTAGTGTAGTTATCATCAATAAAGATAGTTCAGCGATGCAACTAGATTTACTTCAAAATGAGAATAATGGCAGTATTAAGGTTATGGCTTTAAGTGCCGAAATATCTAAATTAACAATAACCTCTGGTTTAACTTCAGAAAATGAAACAACGCCATTAAATGCTGTGCTGAAAATCTGCAAAGATTTAAAAATAGAATGTAAAGAAAGCAAGTAGGTTTGGTACACATAACACGGAAGTAAAACGGACAGGTAATAGTTGGCTGAATCAGGTTTTGCTGCATATTTTAGCCCATCATATTAACCATTTATTGTGATACTAGCTGTTTTACATAATGCAGCATTTTGTAATTGATAAGGAAATCATTATGAAAACTATAATTAAATCTAGCCTAGCTGCACCTACCTCAAACATTACTCTTGCCAGTCCTATTTCATCAGACTTCTTATTAATAAGATTGAAACAGCTCATAAAGTGTATCTTCATGGCTCGCCTGACGTTGAAATCTATGTCATGAAATTTCCTGTTAGGCTTCAAGAATCAGATTAACCAAGCGAATTATTACAAAAACCAGGCTTACTGGATAAAGCAGATAGAGTATTCTCTCAAGCTGTTGAAGTTACAAATCGCCACATAATAACAGTAAGATTGTGCACTCAAGGCGATAAGAACTGCTATTAAATTGTTGAATGCATTTAGCAGTTAACAATAATTTTACTCAATAAATTTCCTTATAACGAGGCATTATGTGGTAGTTGAATTCTCAAGGTTAAACAATAAATGAATGGTAATGTAATCGTACTAAATGGTACTTCAAGTTCAGGGAAAACAACCTTAGCTCGAGAGCTCCAAGCTAAGTTGTCTGAGACTTATTTGCTTTGTTCCTTAGATATGTTTTGGGATATGACGCCTTATGGCGTAGCTGCGGGGTCGAAAAACTTTCCAAATATGAAGCTTGCACTAGCAAAATCAGTAAGGGCGTTAGCTGAAACAGGACACAATGTTATTGTGGATATAGTTTTTTGTGGTCAGAAAACTTACACCGAACTAGTGCAAGAATTTGAAGGATTAAATTCAAAAATCGTTAAAGTTGAGTGCTCTTTAGTTGAGCTACAAAAACGTGAAATTTCTCGAGGTGATCGTACTATTGGATTAGCTAAGTCCCAATATGACAGTGTTCACAAAGGAGTCTCCTACGATTTAAACGTAAATACGTTAATTAGTTCTCCAGAGCAATGCGCACAAAAGGTTATTGGTGTCTTATAGCTTACTGATATTTAACAGGTGTCATGAGTTTGTCACCTAAATGTCGTAGTTAAATCAAAGTTATGTGGTTGATAATTAGTATTGAACTACAGTAAAGGATATATAAATGATTGTTCGAAAATTAAGATTACAGCGAGGTTGGTCTCAAGAACAACTTGCTCAATTTAGTGGATTGAGTGTAAGAACTATTCAACGTATTGAAAGAGGTAAAACTGCTGGATTGGAATCATTGAAATCTTTAGCTGCTGTTTTTGAAGTTACTATTCAAGACTTACAACAGGAGACTACTATGGATATCAACACTAACCTTTCAGATAAAGAAATTGAAGTAATAGAACATGTAAAAGATATAAAAG
>CAJXRC010000267.1 GCA_913058405.1 uncultured Colwellia sp.
CGAGATCTAGTACGGTCTCGTGGGCTCGGAGATGTGTATAAGAGACAGGTCTCATTGTCTGATTTTCAAGGACAAACATTACTTATTTCAGTTGTGCCAAGTTTAGATACGGGTGTTTGTTCTATTCAAACAAAACGCTTCAACGAAGAAGCAGCAAAACTGCCAGAGAATATTACTATTTTAACCATTAGTAATGATCTGCCATTTGCACAAAAGCGTTTTTGTGATGTAGAAAAAATTGATGGCATTAAAGTCTTATCTGATTCAGTTTGGCGTGATTTTGGCGTTAACTATGGCTTATTAATTAAAGATATGGGGTTACTCACTCGGGCTATTTTTGTGATAAATAATAAAGGTAAAATTGTTTATAAAGATCTAGTTGCTAACATTTCTCAACACCCTAATTATGATAAAGCGTTAGCAAAAGTTCGATATACAGCACCTGTTATCGTTATTGATCCTGAAGCCGAAGTTGAAGCGATTGAAGAAATTCCTGTGAAAGAAACAGAAAAATAACCAGCCAAAAAAACAAACTTAAATATATAGATAAAACAATCAGTTAAAAATCAACTGAAAATTTATTTCATTTTATTCTTGAAAAAATAGTAAACGATCCCATCTTTAATTGTGTAGTCGCCGTAAGGGGCTACACAACAAAAATTGCCTGTTCATTGTGAAAGGCAGCATTATTTTAAATAACACTATTTTGTATAGCTCAACTCTAGGCAATTTATTTGCTAGAAAGTAACTAAAGATACAAACACCGTTGTTTAAAATAATAATCATTTTATTGCTATATTATAGGATAACTTATTATGCGTAACTCTACAGATTTCAGCCCTCTTTACCGTTCATTTATTGGCGTTGATCATTTAGCTAACTTAATTGATAAAGCTTCTCAACCTGGTAAACAATCATCATACCCGCCATATAACATTGAGTTATTGGCCGAAAATCAATATCGAATTACTATGGCCGTCGCAGGTTTCAGTGAAGATGATATTGATATTGAATCTAAAGACAATGGTTTAATCATTGTCGGTACTAAGCAAGTCGCTGCCAGTTCAGATCAGGAGAATATTTCAGCTCCTCGCCATTTTTTACATCAAGGCATTGCCGAACGAAACTTTGAACGTAAGTTTCAGTTAGGCGAACATGTTAAAGTCATCGGCGCCTTTATGGAAAACGGATTGTTGCACGTGGATTTAGAGCGAGAAGTGCCAGAAGCATTAAAACCTCGCAAAATAGCCATTAATGGCAAAAGCTTATTAAATGTAAATTAATACCCTTTACTTATTCATGTTTCTCCTTTTGTTTTGCCCAGTCTTTGACTGGGCTTTTTTGTTTTACTATGCTACTTAAATAATTACAAAATTTAGTAAAGTAGCTAAGCCATTGACTGAACTAACACATTTTAAAAATAAAATTACTATCGCAGGGTCCGGACCTGTTGGCGCTATGCTAGCCATTATTTTATCGCGTGAGAATTACTTAGTCGATGTCTTTGAGTCACGCCCAGACCCCAGAGCGCATAATGCGCAGCAAGGTAGGTCGATTAATATTACGTTATCAGAGAGAGCGTGGGCAGCACTTGAAGTTATCGGTCTTGATAATAAAGTACGCCAATATGCTACGCCACTCCATAAGCGTATTTTTCATAGTAAAGATGGAAGCCTATCAGAACAAAGTTACGGTAAGAAAAATCAAGCCATCTGGTCTATATCAAGAGAAAAGTTAACTGAGATTTTGATCAGCCAAGCTGAGCAAGAAACACACGTAAACTTACATTTTGAACAGCGATTAACCTACATTGACTTTAGCACTGCTTGCGCATCTTTTAGCTACTTAAAAGCAGGAAGAAAAGGTCATAAAGAAGTAGATGCCGATTATGTTTTTGCCGCCGATGGTGCTTTTTCTAAAGTACGTCGTCTCGCTCAGGAAACACCACGTTTTAGTTACTCTCAACGTTATATGGAGCAATCTTATATAGAGTTAACCATTGCAGCAAATGAAGATGGGAGTACAAAATTATCCCCTCATGCCAGTCATATTTGGCCTCGCAAAGATTTTTTATTGGTTGCATTACCCAATAATAATGGCAGCTTTACTTGTACTTTATACTTAAACTATCAAGGAGAAACTTCATTTTCTTCACTCACAACGCCAGAGGCAGTCACAGGCTTTTTTCTTCACAACTTTACTGATGTTATGCCACTTTTAGAAAATCCAATCTCCGAATTTCTTAATAAAACGCCTAATCCACTATTTTTAGTGAGTGTTGACCCTTGGGTGATAAATAACAAAGTCGCCTTGGTTGGTGATGCTGCTCATGCCATGTTGCCTTTTTACGGTCATGGTTTAAATAGTAGTTTTGAAGATTGTCACGTGATCGCAGAGCTTATCAAGTTACACAATCATGACTGGATAAAAATATTACCTGCTTATTACTTACAACGTAAAGCTAACACTAATGCAATTAGCAAATTATCTAATGATTATTTTTTTGATATAAGCCATTTTGAGAGTGATGAGTTATTAAGTAAAAAGATAGCCGATAAATTTGCGCTAAAATTCCCCGAACTATGGCCATCAATGGATGAAATGATCAGTTTTTCTCGTGATATCTCGTACGAAAAAGCGAGAGAGATATCATTAGAACAGAAGATCATCATGACTGAAATAATGAAAATTAAAGATATTCAGCTGTGCTGGAAGAAAGATTGTGTTTACCAGAAATTAGAAAAAATGACCTTAATAAGACTTCTCCCATTACTCAAGTAAGCGAAGGATAAAAGTCATACAGTCATAGCGACTAGCTAAAACTCAAGGGCAAATAATAACTCAGATAAGTCGGGTTGCCATTGGAAGTCTTTGAGTTTAATTCTACTACCAATGACAACGACCTGCTCATCTTGCAAATGATGTTTTTGTTTATCAAAGTTTTCACTGCCAGGAGGAAATGAAATTTTTCCTTGAGAGTTAATCACCCTAAACCAAGGCACCGCTTGTCCTCGCCAGCCATCTTTAGGCACTTTACCCAGAGATTTACCGACAAGACGGGCTCTACCGGGCAAACCGGCTAAATCAGCAATTTGTCCATAACAAGCAACCTTACCTTGCGGAATTAACTGTACCGTTTGCCATATTTGTTGGTAATGAGGATTTAGCATTGTGTTATTAGTCCAGATTATCTAGGTTTTACCCAAATTTTTAATTACCGAATAAATTACTGTATCATAACAGCATAAGTAAAAATAACGCGAGTGGTCAATAGACCCTAAGGTAAAATATGAAAATTTGGGTTGATGCTGACGCATGTCCTGTGGTGATCAAAGAAATATTATTTAAAGCGGCAGATAGAACAAAGATAGCCATAACCTTAGTCGCTAACCATCATGTCCGAACTCCACCTTCACCCTACATTAGCTTTATGCAGGTAAGTAGTGGTTTTGATGTTGCTGATGATGAAATAGTCAAACGTATTGAGGCAAATGATTTAGTTATCACCAGTGATATCCCCTTGGCAGATGAAGTGATAGATAAATCGGGTATTGCCTTAAGTCCTCGTGGTGAGCTTTATACTAAAGAGAATATAAAATCACGACTCAATATTCGTGACTTTATGGATACCATGCGTGCTAGCGGCGTACATACAGGTGGGCCACCGGCATTAAACCAAACAGATAGACAGAATTTTGCTAACCATCTTGATCGTATAATTACCCAATTTAAAAAAACACAGTAAATATCGACCTGTCAGCAATCAAGTTAGCTGTTTCAGCTTAGAAGAGAGGCTTAAATAGTGTAGCAATAGTCAGATACACAAGGGAGAGTCTGACTATTATTTTACTCAATTTTAAATCAAGACTATGTAAGCCTACCTCTTTGTTATTTTTTCTCTAACAACAATGCCTTAATCTCTGCTATTTCACTTTCCAACTTATCAATTTGAGCACGACTAGCGGGCTCTCCACCATCTCCACTTTCACCGTGTTGCTCAGCACGAAACTGCTCATGTTCTTGACTCATCACTTCTAATACCGTACCCACCATCATATTTAAAAAGATAAAAGCAGTTAAAAAGATAAAAGTTAAATAATAAATCCAACTAAGTGGATGTACTGCCATAGTTTCGTACATGACATCGGTCCAATCCTCAAACGTGGCAACACGAAATAATGTCAGCATAGAGATGGAAACATCACCCCATAATACTTCATTAATCGGGTGGAAATACATACTACCTATAGCAGCGTAGATATAGAAAATCACAAACATCAGTAACGCAATATACCCCATACGCGGTATAGCTTTAAGTAATGCATTAATCAGTAAACGTAACTCTGGCACCATAGAAACTAAGCGTAAAACACGAAAGACTCGCAACAGTCGAGCCAACAGCACGCCTGATCCACCTGACGGGACTAAGCTACCGATAACTATGATCGTATCAAAAATATTCCAACCACTTTTAAAAAAGTGCTTTTTCTTGGGGCACGCTAAATAACGAATACAGATTTCTATCGCAAAAAATACCGTAACTGCTACATCTAAAAGCAATAAAATTGAAACAACGTTAGAAGATAGGTTATGTGTTTTTGCACCAATCATTAACGCCGATAATAAAATAACAGCAATGACAATACCTTGAAAGACCTTACTGTTATCTACTTTTCTGAGTTGGCGTTGAGCCTTAAGTACCAATAGCGCCATTATCTCATCCCTACTGCGGCATCACTTACATGAGGATTACTTCGGCGCTCTTGCCCAAAAGTGCTCATTGGGCCATGCCCAGGGATAAAACGAACTTCATCACCTAAATTGAATAAATTATTACGAATTGAATTAATCAGTGTTGCATGGTCACCACGGGGAAAATCAGTGCGCCCGATTGAGCCACTAAATAACACATCACCAACTTGGGCAAGCTTTGACTCACGATGAAAGAACACAACGTGACCAGGTGTATGACCAGGACAAAAATATACTTCCATGATGATATTGCCAAAACTAACCGTATCGCCCTGATCTAAAAAGCGATTGGGAGTAAATTTTTTCGCATACGAAAAATAGCCACCAAAGCGCTGCTTTTGATCTTCAATACCGTCAATCCAGAACTGATCTTCTTTATGTGGGCCTTCAATTAGCACATCGTAGTGACTTGCCAGAGCATCAGTTGCACCCGCATGATCAATATGCGCATGGGTGATCAGAATTTTTTCAAGCGTTAAACCATACTTGGCAATACCGGCTTTAATTTTTTCGATATCACCGCCAGGGTCGACTATCGCAGCTTTTTTAGTATCGCTGCACCAAAATAATGTACAGTTTTGCTCGAAAGGGGTTACCGGGATAATTTCATGCTTTAACATATCTTGCTCTTCAGTCGTTATTAATTACAAAATGACAGTATTATATACTCAAGCCGCCTCAATATGCGAGTTTCAGACATGCGTGTATCCATAAATAATTCCATTATCTTGCTAACAAAAATGTAACAAAAGCAGTGAATAGTACTTCCCCTAAGCGCCTTAACTCGGTAAGCTTTGCGCAACTAATTTTATCGACTATTCACTATTTATGACCACTGCTTCTTCTCGCGATTCTTTTCATTCTCGTCTTGGTTTTGTTCTCGCCGCAGCAGGTGCTGCTATTGGTTTGGGCAATATTTGGGGGTTCCCTACTCAGGCGGCAAATAATGGAGGTGGTGCCTTTTTAGTTGTTTATTTAATCGTAACTTTCTTGCTTGCGTTACCTGCACTATATGCAGAAATTTATATTGGTAATCAAGCGCAAACTAACCCGGTATCTGCTTTAGCAAATGCGTGTGGTAAGCGCTTTAAAAAGTTCGGCCACTCTGCCGGTATCATAGGTATTATCGGCGCTATGATGATGCTAAGTTTTTATACTATAGTCGCAGGTTGGATGCTGTCCCATGCGCTAGCGTCATTAGCCGAATTCGTCGGTTTACTGGACTTATCACATTGGCTATCGACTTCAAGCACGCTGCGAAATGTAATATTTACTCCGATATTTATCGTGCTAGGTGCTGCTATCGTTCATCAAGGCGTTCACAGTGGCATAGAGCGTTGGTCAGCGCGACTCATGCCAATGTTATTAGTAATGTTGCTTGGTTTAATTATTTACATCTTACAGCAAGATGGTGCAAAAGAAGGTTTGACGCTTTATTTAGTCCCTGACTTTAGCCAAGTAACCGAGCCAAAATTGATTATTTCAGCCATGGGGCAAGCCTTTTTTTCATTGGCTATTGGTGTAGGCGCTATGATGGCCTATGGCTCATATATGCCAAAAGGACAAAGTGTTGGCAAACTAGTTTTATCGATAACATTACTTGATACTTTTATCGCCTTTATTGCGGGTTTACTGATTATACCTGCGCTCTTTGTCGCTCAACATAGTGGACAAGAAGTTTTTGTAGACGGTCACCTCATTGGTGAAGGGCAACTAATTTTTAATATTTTACCTACTTTATTTAGCTCTATGGGAAGCGTAGGCTTACTGGTTTCTTTTGCTTTTTTCTCGCTATTATCAATTGCTGCTC
>CAJXRC010000268.1 GCA_913058405.1 uncultured Colwellia sp.
CTAGTACGGTCTCGTGGGCTCGGAGATGTGTATAAGAGACAGAAGTGCCTGTTATGTTGTCTTTAGTTTATATCATTAACCGTACATCACATTGGTTTAGCGCAAGCCAAGCGCTAGATGTAAAAACATCGACTAAAACAACGAGTACAACTTGATTCTTTACTTTATGACTTTAGTGATGACGTTAAGTCATACAATTATGTTAAACCGCTTTAACGCAACTTTAGGACAGACTTATGACTATTAAAATTGGTATTAACGGTTTTGGCCGTATGGGACGCTTATCAATGCGAGCAGCATTTGATTGGGATGATATAGAAATTATTCAAATTAATGATCCTGCCGGCAATGCAGAAACAATGGCACACCTGATGACATTTGATTCAATTCATGGGCGTTGGCACCATGAGGCGACTCATCAAGGTGATTCAATCATTATTAACGGTAAAAAAATTGCTTATAGCCAAAATACCGCGACTACCGACACCGATTGGTCGCAGTGTGATGTGGTTATTGAAGCTTCGGGCAAAATAAAAACCAAAGCATTATTACAAGCTTATCTTGCCCAGGGTGTAAAACGTGTTGTGGTAACAGCGCCAGTCAAAGAAGAAGGTGTATTGAATATCGTTATGGGCGTGAATGAAGAGCTATACAATAAAGCCATTCATCCTATTGTGACGGCAGCTTCATGTACCACTAACTGTCTAGCGCCTGTGGTAAAAACTATTCATGAAAAGATAGGTATTAAGCACGGCTCTATGACGACTATTCATGACATCACCAATACGCAAACTATTTTAGATGCACCGCATAAAGACTTACGTAGAGCACGTGCTTGTGGCATGAGTTTAATTCCGACAACTACTGGCTCTGCTACTGCAATTACCCATATATTCCCAGAGCTTAAAGGAAAACTAAATGGTCACGCAATACGTGTTCCTTTAGCTAATGCATCAATTACTGACTGTGTTTTTGAAGTTGCTCGTGGAACAAGCGTTGAAGAAGTGAATCAACTACTTAAAGAAGCGGCTGAAGGTGAGTTAAAAGACATTATGGGCTATGAAGAACGTCCGTTGGTGTCAATTGATTATAAAACGGATCCCCGCTCAAGCATTATTGACGCCTTGTCTACTATGGTGGTAAATGACACTCAAGTAAAACTCTATGTTTGGTATGACAATGAATGGGGTTATGCCAATAGAACAGCCGAGTTGGCTCTTATGGTTGGACTGGCGGACAAGGTTTAATAAATAATGGGGCTTTTATCACAAAAAGGGCTATCACCCTCCTTGTCTCCTCAAGTGAAGCAATACTTGGTGATAACAGGTAATTATTGGGCGTTTACTTTAACCGATGGTGCATTACGCATGCTTGTTGTGCTGTATTTTCATCAGTTAGGCTACAGTCCTTTCAATATTGCCATGCTGTTTTTATTTTATGAAATTTTTGGTGTTATCACTAACCTTATTGGCGGTTGGTTAGGCGCAAGGCTTGGGTTAAATAAAACCATGAATATTGGTTTAGCCTTGCAGATAATCGCACTGGTTATGCTTGCTGTACCTGCTGAAATGTTGACTGTTATTTATGTCATGGTTGCTCAGGCATTGTCAGGCATTGCTAAAGATTTGAATAAAATGAGTGCTAAAAGCTCAATTAAATTACTGGTGCCTGAAGGGGCAGAAAGTAAGCTCTATCAACGGGTGGCTATCCTTACTGGCTCTAAAAATGCCTTAAAAGGCGTTGGCTTCTTTTTAGGTGGATTATTACTGACCTTACTTGAATTCAAAGGTGCAATTATTTTAATGGCATCGCTATTAAGCATAGTGTGGATATTTAGTTTAATTGCATTGAAAGAAGATTTAGGTAAAGCGAAAAACAAACCTAAATTTAAAGACATTTTCTCAAAAAGCACGTCAATCAACATACTATCGGCTGCACGACTGTTTTTATTTGGCGCGAGAGATGTTTGGTTCGTTGTCGCGTTACCTGTGTTTTTAGCGGTATCTTTTAATTGGGACCATTGGGCCGTCGGTGGTTTTATGGCAAGTTGGGTCATCGGCTATGGTCTAGTTCAATCTGCTGCGCCCTATATTACTACTAGAAGTACAAATAGAGGTAAAGACAGAGGTTCAAATAGTGCTATCGAAAAAGCGATAGGTAAGGACACTGGAAAACAGCAAGGTAACGCTCCTACAGGCAGAGATGCATTTTTATGGGCGAGTTATTTAACCCTAATACCTGCGGCTATTGCTTTGGCATTACATTTTAATTTTCACGTGCAAGCTTCTCTTATTATCGGATTACTCATCTTTGGGGCAGTTTTCGCTATCAATTCTTCCCTACACAGTTATCTTATCGTTAGTTATGCTGGAAGTGATGGTGTATCCCTTGATGTTGGTTTTTATTATATGGCTAATGCCATGGGCAGGTTAATAGGTACCGTGCTGTCAGGTTGGGTATATCAAAACTATGGTTTGGAAGCCTGTTTGTGGATATCAAGTGTATTTGTTGCAATGGCTACTTTGCTGTCTCTAAAGTTGAAGCAATAGTGTCACAATGTTTTAAGCTGTAAAAAGGAATACTCTATTCTAATGAAACTTGCTCCCAAGCAAGCATGGCGGTTTTTCGTTCAGTGCCCCAGCGGTAATTGCCAATTTCGCCATTATTTTTAATAACACGATGACAAGGTATCAAGTAAGCAATGGTATTATTTGCGAGGGCCGTGCCCACAGCCCTCGAAGCTTTTGGTGAGTCTATTAGTTGTGAAACTTGTGAATAGGAAAGCTGCTGTGAGGAATGGGTATTGATTAATGCTTCCCAAACCTTTATTTGAAAGTTCGTTCCTTTAAGCAATAAATGAATTTTTCCTCGTTCAAGCGATGATGAAAAAATGTCATTGCCCATTTGCACCGCTTCTTCTCTGTTGGGGGTAATACTCGCGTTAGGCCATTGCCGGTATAACTCATCAATCACTGTTTTTTGCGTATCTTTTATAAACTGAAGATAGCAAATGCCTCGTAAAGTCCAGCCTAAAACAGCTTCACCAAAAGGCGTTGAACAAACACCGTATTGAATCATCACACCTTCACCACCTCCTTTCAATTCACCGGGGGTCATGCCTTCGCATGTGACTAAAAGATCATGTAATCTTCCTGAGCCAGAAAGCCCTATGCTATGACTTGCTTCAAGTAAGTTATTGGTATTCTGTAGAGCATCTAATGCCGCTTGTTTAGTAATGAACTGTAAAAAGCGTTTAGGTGAAATGCCTGCCCACTGAGAAAACACTCGTTGTAAATGATGTTCACTCATATGTACCGAACCAGCAATATCTAGAAGTGTCGGCTGTTTATCAAAATTTGTATTGATAAACTGTATCGCTTTTTCAACAATCTGGTAGTGACGGTGTGCCTCAAGATTATCCATTTTTCAATACCCTTTTCTTAAAAATAGTTAATGGAGAAAACCCTGTCACAAGTACCGTCAGATAAAGCGGCTACGATGAGTAATCTGAATAAGCTTGTTGGTGACATAAAAGATCCTAAAACATAATAATATGTTAATTCTTAACCAAGGACGTTTGTTACTCAACCCGATTCTTGCGAACTTAAAAGCTCATTCTATATTTTAAATAAATATTTAGACATTTGAAGCGCGATTTTGTGATTATTGCCTGATCAAAGTGAGGCGGAGAATATATGGAGGGGAGGCCTGTTATCATTGAGGATAAGTTTATGCGCGGTTCAACGTATTTACGCGCTTAAAGACAATATGTTGTCGCACAATTACTTAACCAGAGCATTTATGCGTCAACGGTACTAGTTGAATCACTATCTGATGTGAAGGTTTTTACTGTGTAATAGTGCATGGACATACTGTTTCAGCGTTGAACGTATGTCCTTCTGGCGCGCACAATCAGACTATAATATCGGAGGTTTGCTTCTACAGTGCACTATATATTTCTAGATAAAATAGCCGTTATTAGGTTTGAATTGTTATTAGTATTTAAAGAGTAATAACGGTTCAATTATTTCTTAGCTCGACGTGAAACTAAACCCATCATGCCTAATGCAAAAATAGCGAATGTGGACGGCTCTGGTATATCTGCACTGGCATTGTTGCTGAGGCTTACATTATCAATTGCCCAATTATCCCAGTTACTTCCGCTATGTCTAGCTTGAACAAACTGAAACTTTGTGTCGTTACTCATTGCATCACCCGTGATAGATATATTCACCATACCCCAAGTATCTTTATAATTTGAATCTTCGGTGTCGATGACTTGTAAGTCAACCCATGCTCCATCGTTAGTTGCATATTGTATTAGCACGTCCTCACCAGAATCTGCATCTTCAAATGTTGAGGTGTCCAGAGAACCACCTATTTTTAGCATAAATGAAAGTAAACCACCGGTTGTCATATCGAATGCATTTGTTGATGCAGATCGAATTCCACTGCCACTGAAATGCAAAGCATTAAGACTGAAAAATTCAGAAGCAGGATTTCCTAAAACAGAAGCGTTTGACAATGTCCAGTCAGTTGATGTGATAGGATCGAAGTCTTCATCTAAAATTAATCCGGCACTTGCAGTATTCACCAACAAACTGGTTGATAATATTAAGCCTATAAAAGCAGCATTTAAAAGTTTCATTTGATATTCCTATTTAATCCATTTTGAATAAGTTTGGAGGGTAATCCAAAAAACATAAATATAATTATTTGAAGTTATTATATGGGATAGGGATTTTATAAATATGGCTAAACTGTCCAATAATTATCTATTAAGTGCAGGGGGGCTTTAAGTGATCTAATGATTGACCTCCCTGTAAGTTATTTTTAAATTCTGCCGTCAGTAATATTGGATTTTGTATCAAAATGCTCTTCAACTGATTTCGCGCTCTGTCACGAATGAAAAATACTATTAATTCAATTTTAAATGCCCACAACAGTTAATAATAATAGCTTTTGCTATCGAGTTTCTAGATAATCCACATTTTTTAAAGCAGTGCTAATGTTAGCGTTGTTAACTGAGTGTTTTTCTATGCATGAAATTAGTGGTCGATGGCGACTGGGTTTGTTTTTATCTCTTACTACGGCGATTTTATGGGGCATTTTGCCTATCGCCTTAAAAGGGCTTTTACAGTATATGGATGTAAACACCATTACCTGGTATCGCTTTCTTATTGCTGCAGTATTTTTAGGCGGATATCTAGTAGTCACCAAGCGATTACCTTCATTATCATCGCTAAAAAATAAACGAATAATGGCGTTAATGGCACTTACCATCGGTGGCCTTTTAGCAAATTACATTATGTATATGATGGGACTGGAATTGACTTCACCTGAAAGTACCCAGGTCATGATTCAAATAGCTCCAATGCTGTTACTTATCGGCGGTGTTTGTGTTTTCAAAGAATCATTTAATGCTAAGCAAAAAGTGGGGTTATTAACGTTCTTTTTAGGACTGTTGTTATTTTTCAATCAACGTTTTGAACAATTACTTAATTTTAATGGTGATTATGCTATTGGTCTCTTCTTCATAATTCTTGCCGCAATTCTATGGGCAATTTATGCCTTAGCGCAGAAACAATTGTTGAAACATTTTGCCTCAGAAGAAATTATGATACTTATCTATTTATCGGGCACTTTGATGTTTTTACCATCATCAGCACCTTCGTTAGTATTAGAGTTAGATACGATAGGATGGTTACTATTAATTTTTTGTGGAGCAAATACCCTTGTGGCCTATGGCGCTTTTGCCGAAGCTCTTGAGCATTGGGAAGCATCACGAGTAAGTGCAACGTTAGCAATAACGCCATTATTAACGTTAATGTTTATGCAGCTTACCAACTACATTTTACCTGAAGCAATTGTTGTTGAACCACTCAATACACTCAGTATCGTTGGTGCGGTCATTTTAGTTATTGGTTCAAGTGTTACGGCACTGAGTAAAAATAGAAACAAGCCAGCGAATTAGGATCTACTGCGGTAATGGTTAATGACCATGCCGCTTTTCATTTTGTTTTTTAAAAATAATTAAGCCTCAAGATCGAGCTCGAGTGATTGTTCGCGGCGATTGTGTGAACGTCTTTCGTAGTAAATAAAATGTAGCTTTAACATGTTACGGCGTTCGTTGTGGTGCCGATGTTCTTTTAAGTAGCAGCCATTAACCTCTACCGTTTCAATCACCTTAATATATTGAATAGACTGTTTCATATTCGATAACCTCAGCATTAGAAGTGGGGAAATATTCCCTAGCTTCTCAGTCATAGTATTAACTATAGCTCGTTTTTTGTACTTTATTTACAACTGATTTGGCAACAGCAATCATATTCTAGGTAGTTCTAGCGTATTTTATGTGGCGATTTTATTGGGTTTTGTCAGATTGAATTTAGCTTTCAACTCAGAAAGTCGCTAGTTCATCTCAAAGGCGTTTATTTAAAATTGATGCTTTGTTATAAAAATGTAATTTCGTCAATATGCCTGTCTCTTATACACATCTGACGCTGCCGACGAAGAGGA
>CAJXRC010000269.1 GCA_913058405.1 uncultured Colwellia sp.
GTCCAATCAAGGTTTCAATTTATGCGGTTATCAAGGCAAAACGTTTATGAATAGCGGGCTATTTATCGACGTTTTAACGATGAGAACCACAAAAATAGGAATGTTGAGCAAGTGCTGCTTATCCAGAGTTCAGGTTATTTAAACACTAAACCGCCTAAACTAGGTAGCTTAGACCTGCTTTGTTAAAGTAGATGACTAAAAGCTTTTGCTAACACTAAAAACAAAGCGCTCATCAAAGATTTTTTGACCTTGTTCAGAGCCATATACCTTATGTGAACTATCTACATCAGAGTCGTGATAACGCACATCAATATTAAGGCCATAAACGTTTTTACTTAAACCTAAGTTCCAATGAGCCCAACCTTCTGCACCTTCTCCTGATAACTCTTGATAACCGACTGAGCCTGAAAGCTTAATACCATTATCGAAGGTTTTGCTCGGGTGAACTGCGTAGTTAATACCACTCCAGCCATCAACACCAAACCAGTCATTAAGGGTTGGAGTTACTTCAAGTTCTATTTTTACTGGGCCAAAGTCTTTAGCAACCTTCATCCAAAGTTCGGTATAGTCCATGTCTTCAACGCCGGGATAGGTATAGTGAAAAACAAAAAAATTATAACTAATATCACTATCACCAAAGGTACCAAACTTACCAATGTAAGGCGCTAGTACGGCTCTGATATCAGGGGTAGATTCAAACTTATTGGTTGCGCCAAATACGCCAGCATAAACCCCATTTTCATGAGTCCAAGTAAAGCTACCTTTAATGGCTGGAATATCACCATCAGCAACTTCAGATTCACCACGAAAAACGTAATCGGTTGCCATTTCAAGTGAGCCACTGAAGGTACCATTAAATAGTTTTTCCTTACTTTGCTCACTGCTTGCTAAAAAAGGGCAAGATAGTAACATTGTGCCAATTAGTACGCGGTTTGCTGTTTTTATTACTTTATTCATAACTTAAAACTCCAAGATTGATATAAATCAGATAAACTATTTTTGATGGCGTTATTGTATCGCTCAGTTATGAACAGCATTGTGTGCTTAGATGAACACAATATGTAAAAATGCATAAATTCCAATTCAATTAAGTTTGTTCTCCCTCTGGGAACTTGTTTAGAAGACAATAGCTACACAAACTTTTGATTTGTTAAGACTTATTAATAGTCTGTTATTCGGTAGTGTCGATTACTTCTGATAACGGTCGGATAGGAAAAAAGCTTGAACGATAAACATATTTTAGTGGTAGAAGATGAAGCGATAACACGAGCTAAACTGGTGGGTTATTTTCAACATGCTGGCTATCGAGTCAGTGAAGCGGAAAATAAAAGCCAAATGATGGTGGTATTGGAGAATCATCACATTGATTTAGTCATGTTAGACATTAACTTGCCTGATGAAGATGGCTTGATGATCACTCGAAACCTGCGCAGCCATTCGAACATTGGCATTGTGCTTGTGACCGGGAGAACTGACTCTATCGATAAAATTATTGGTTTAGAAATGGGCGCTGATGATTATGTTACTAAGCCTTTTGAGTTAAGAGAGCTGTTAGTTCGCGTTAAAAACATTCTATGGCGCATATCATTAACCGAGCAAAAATCTGTTATAGCTACAGAAGATGAGGAAGATGACGATTTATTTCATTTTGGTCAATGCAGTTTTGATATTCCAAAACGAAAGTTGCTCAAAAATAATATTCCAATAAAACTAACTAAAGCTGAATACGATATTTTAGTGGCTTTTGTCGCTAATCCTAGCCGTGTCCTCAGCCGAGATCGATTACTTAATTTAATTGAGCATAGAGTTGATGCACCCAATGATAGAACCATCGATGTGCTGGTTCGTCGTTTACGCCACAAAATAGAAGATAATCCGAAAGATCCACAGATTTTCACGACAATTCATGGTGAAGGGTATTTATTCGCCGCTGATATTACCTAGCTTAACAAATAATTGATGTAATCAAGTAGCAAATTTAAATGCTACTTGCAGTTATTTTATCTCAGTAACTTTAACACTATAAATAGGCTTAAAGTTACTTGGTGATAATGACAACTCAGTCTTTAGCTTGTTTATAGTTACCTGATCTATCGTGATAATTTCAGGTGCCTGCAAAGTTTTCACCTTCCCAGTTTGTAGGTAATCAACCGCTTGGTTAATGGCCATCCTTCCTTGTAATACCATTTGATCTGAATTGGCCATTAAGATTTTATGACGCTTAATGCCACGATAAACGCCATGGCTAAGGTAATGACTTAGGATCTCAGGTTGTTGCTCTTTAGGTAACCTTCCGACCTCATTTATTGCCATTTCAGCCATCACAGCATTGCCCGCTAAATAATCGATGTCTCTATATTTTTTCAAGGTGTCTTTGATCAAAGAAAACTGCGTTATCTTCTCGTTTAAACCGTGCTCGATAGCGATTATTTCAATAGGACTATTCACAAGTGCGGCTTGTAAACCTTTGGTAGATTGCAGACTCCCTCCTCCCCTTTTAGGGCCTGGAAACCAAGCAAGTGTTGCTGGTGTAGCATTGAAATTATTGTGATGGTGCTTAACCAGATATTCTCCCAACTGATAACCCATTTGATACCAAGAGACACCTGTTCTACCACTAATATTCTTAGTGGCTATTTCATTTACTAAGGCAAAAACTGGCGTATGCTGATTAACTTGTGCAAGTTTTTGATTTAATGCCTCAAAATTAACCGAGCCTACTAATATTGCGCTTGCTTGCCAATGAATACATTGTTCAATTTGTCTTAACTGTTCGCCCTTATTCTGGTAGCCTCCGGCATCTAGGACTTTTAATTCAATTGATCTTTGTTTTGCCTGTTCAGTCATGCCAAAATTGATGCTAAGCCAATAAGAATCTTTTAGATGAGGGTAGACCGCGCATAGTTTAATTTTGCTCGTGGATACTTTACCTGTTGGTAGGTCGCTTTCTGCTATTGTACTCGTTGCTCGGTTGTTATTTAACTGGCCTTGACTAGCTGCGGCTGCTGATGAGAAAAATAAACAATGAACAATATTGAGTAGTAACACTAGAAATATTTTCACAAAAAGACTCTATTTAAAATTAATACACGGGCCGTATAAAAGAGGATATTACATTGCACTTTCGTCGAAGTATAGGTAACAAACTATTATTTGCCTTTAGCTTTGTTGCGGGTTTACTGCTGTTTGTTAGTATTGTTGCTTGGAATGGCCTCAGCCTGATTGCCAGCACTGGTGATATTATTACTCAACAAACCTTACCTACGCTTTCAAGTGCAAGAGAGTTAGCGAACCTCAGTTTGCAAATTACCCATAAGACAACGTTATTAAAAAATGTCTCAGATGAAGAACAACGTCAAGAAATTAGTCAGACACTGACATTGCTACATTTAGCGGTTGAAGATAAATTTACTGCCCTTGAGTTACTCAACCTCAACAAGAAAAACTTACCTTCGTTAATTAGTTTAAAGAAAGATATTAACCAAGGCATTGAGCAACTTGATCTCTATGCCAAAAATAAAATCACCAATCAACAACAACGTGATCAAGCCTTTACTGTGGTGAAAGCATCGGTTCATGAGATTTCTGTTTTATCTCAATCACAGGTAGCTAATGCGAGTACCTTTGCGTTAGTTCGCTTATCAGGACTTTACGATTTAATTGAGCAGAAAAGTAATCTGCTACAAGCAAAACAAGATATTGATTTAATCATTGATGAGGACCTCAATTTACTTGATAAAATGGCAGCGTTAGAGCGTAATGCTTTGGAGTTAGAGCAAATTGCTAACTTGGTTATTACGACACAACAGTACCAGCAACTTAATGAACTAACCCGAAATAAAAATAGACTATTATTGCTGATATCAAACTTAGTGGATTCAATTACTGATCCCTATAGAGTTAACTTAGCCAATATCGCGCTTGATAAGCTCAATTTATTTGATAACTTGCTTATTAATCAGCAAAGAGCCATTGAATTGGATCAAAAGCAAAGCTTACTTCACCAACATATTTCTAATCAATTAACGCAATTAAACCAAGGCATATTGTCACTGGTTGAGAAGCAAGGTGAGTTAGCCAAAAAAACCAGTCAACAGCATCAAAAATTGGTTTCGTGGTCTCAGAACGTATTTTTAATTACCACCTTATTATCACTTATTGTCATTGTCTTTGTGATGTGGAAAGTGGTCTATCAAGGCATTGTTTTTAAGTTGCAGAAACATACTGACGCAATAGAAAAATTAGCCGCTGGTGATTTAGAGATTACGGTTGAATCATCAAATGATGAAGAGTTAAAAAATTTAGCTGAAGCGCTCGATGTTTTTCGTGAGCACGCGATTAAGAAGCAACAACTTGAGTATGAGCAACTACAGACAGAACAAGAATTACGGTTACATAAGGAAAACCTTGAGCAGTTGATAAATGTTAGAACGCAAGAACTACGGTTTACCAATGAGAAGTTAAACAGTGAGTCTAAGGCGCATGCTTTAGCAAAGCAGCAAGCAGATGAAGCTAATAGAGCTAAATCAGTCTTTTTAGCGAGCATGAGTCATGAAATACGTACACCAATGAATGGCATGATCGGCACATTAGAGTTGTTAACCGATACCAAGCTCACGTCAGAACAGCAAAAATATGCTCAAACTATTTTATATTCAGGGGAAAGTTTATTAGATATTCTGAATGATATTCTTGATTATTCAAAAATTGAAGCGGGCCATATAGCGCTTTCTTACCGTGCCATTGATTTAGGCAAGCTAGGAGAGGATGTCGTACATTTAATGCGAGCAAGAGCGCAAAATAAATCGTTGCAGCTGCACTTTGATAAAAAAGGAAATATTGAAAACTGGTACGTTGCTGATTTAGGTAAGTTGCGACAAATATTAATAAACCTGATCAATAATGCGATTAAATTTACTCAACGAGGCAGTATTGTTTTATCAATAGTCATTAGTGATGAAAGTAGTACCGAAGGTTCAAAGGTAACATTTTCAGTGACTGATACCGGCTGCGGTATTGCTAAAGAGAAGCAAGCTGATGTTTTTAAAGCATTTACTCAAGTAGATAATCTTCAGAGTGCAGTAGGTACAGGTTTGGGTTTAGCAATATGCCAGCGACTTGTCAGTGCTATGCAAGGGACTTTAACCCTTGAAAGTGAAGAAAGTCGTGGCAGTTGTTTTACTTTTACTATTCCATTAGCTCGTGCTTCAGCAGAAGCGATTTGCGCTCAGCAAGTGCAGTTTTCGCCATCAAAAACGTCATCTCAATGTTATCAAGTACTGATTGTCGAGGATAACGAAATTAACCTTAATGTCGCTTGTGCCTTGGTTGAAAAATTGGGTCATAAAGTCACAGCCGCCAAAGATGGTGCTAGCGCGTTGAAATGTATGCACAACATTCAATTTGATTTAGCCTTACTCGACATCAATCTACCTGATATTGATGGCGTAACGTTATCTCAACAACTCAAGGTTATTGCTAAAGAAAAGCAGACTCCCTTCAAAACGATCGCTGTATCAGCGCATGTTTTTAATGAAGATATCGCTAAATTTATACAGTCTGGCTTCGATGGTTTTGTTGCCAAACCCGTACAAATGAAAAAATTAAAACCGAGCATTGCCAAAGTAATGTTTAATGTTGAAGGGTTAGTTAACCCGCGAACTGACATTGAGGTTGAACAGCCGTTTGAAATACCGGAAGCAGTTGTTGTTCCAGCTCCAGCTAAAGTGGACTCTCTAGTTGAAAGTAACGAGCTTAGTGAATTTTTATTATTTGATGCCAGTATTCCTAATCAAGATATTGAGTACTTGGGCAGCGATAAGGTAATACAACTTACTCAGTTATTTTGCCAACAAATAAATAAGGAATATAGTGATTTTGCTAGTTTATCGACCATGGATCAACACGCAAAATTACATAAGCTTAAAGGTGCTGCTATCGGTTTAGGCCTAGTTAGGTTATATCAGCTTTGTCACACACTTGAAATCAACACAAAAGACAATAAGCTTAACCCTTCACAATTACTCATGATTGACAAAATAACTCAATTATCGAAGGACTCGCTTCAACGATATTCGCAAAGTCTTAAAAATATTTAGTCTCTAAAATTATTTGAATAATGATTTTCGGCTGACATTTAATGATACTTCATTATTGTCACCAAGCGAGACCATGCCATTGTTTTACATTGAACCACCATCAAATAACATTTGTATATTCACACTCGAAGGAATCTCATGGGATAAACTTTCTATTTACCAACAGAAAAATAATTTTAGCAGTCATCAGAACAATATAATTTAACCTTTAATAACCCCTTAGAGCAATGACGTTTCTAATTGATGATCTGACAATTCGTACTTGGCTAAAAGATAGTTTTTATTATCTCTTTTTAAATAAGTTTTGGTATTTTGAATCGACTCAATCGATATTTCTTTGCCAATAGCGTCTATCTTTAATGGATTATTCGTTAATAGATGTAGACTCGAAACATTTAATGCTTTGAGCATATTTATTG
>CAJXRC010000270.1 GCA_913058405.1 uncultured Colwellia sp.
GAGATCTAGTACGGTCTCGTGGGCTCGGAGATGTGTATAAGAGACAGCTATTGGTGGTGTCTCTTCAACAATTTTTTGAGATGTGGAACAGGAAAATAAAAATAACAACGGTAATAGCAAAGTTGATGAAATAAGTGCATTTTTCATAATTGGTTCTTTATAAACTTGCAGGAGAAAGAAAATATGGCCTGACTACTTTTATTAGCCAAGCCATATGGTTTGTTACTAATTAGCAGTTAAAAACTGAAATTAGCACTGGTATAGAAGTATCTTCCACGGCTTGAATGTAATGAACCGTCATAACCAAAGGTAGTATCAGCTAATGGTGGTTCTTGATCAAAGATATTATTAATACCAAAACTTAGACTCACACCTTCATATCCCATAAAGTCGTTACGAGTTATGTAAGTATTTGCTCTAGTTTGTGCTTTTGAGGTGTAGAATGTTGTCACACTATCAACGGTTTTTGATACGCTAGTATTATCAACTTCACCGACATATTTAACAAATACGCCTGCTCCCCATAGTGCATCTGTTGATTTCCATTTCAATGATGCTGTTGCCTGCCATTCTGGGATACTGTTTGTGCCAACGATATCGCCTACTGCAGTACCTAATACTTCAGGATCAGCACCTGCATCGACAATTAACGACGCATCACCACCAGCTTCTTGGTCAAATTTTAATGTTCTAGCTCCGTTTAACGTTAGATCAAAGTCACCAATAGAGGTATCCAAATTATAATTAACGGCAATATCGTACCCGGTAATGGTGCGGGTATTGAGGTTTTCATAACGACGGTTAATTTGAACAATTTCTCCTAATGGGTTATCAGCGTCAACAGGACCTCGAATAACGTCAGGATTTGATGAACCTTCTCCTCTTGCTATCAAGTCTAAACGTGAAATATTTTCATCAGAAAGAACACCAACAGTACCTGTTGTCTCAATTTCCCACCAATCGTAGGTAAAGGTTAAATTATCCATAACTTGCAATGTTAAACCGACACTGATGTTTTCACTTTCTTCAGCTTCTAAATCTTTGTTACCTGATGTCGATAGATTATAGTTACCATTACCAGAGCCACCATCGGCTAACGTATCTGAATTTACAACAACGTTACCATTAGCATCCAAGGAATTTTCAGCATAATCATCTACCCCTGTAGTAAGGGTAGCGCCTGGAGAATTTAGCTGTATAAGGTTAGGTGCTCTAAAACCTTTAGATACAGCCCCTCTAAATTGCAGCATTTCAACTGGGAACCATGAAACTGCCATTTTAGGTCGGGTTATGTTGCCTATATCACTGAAATCTTCATAGCGAGCAGCTAATTGTACATCCAGACTATGAATAGCAGGAAGATCTGCAAGTAAAGGTAAAGCAAGCTCGACATAAGCAGAAAAAACTTTACGCTCACCAGAGACATCAAGGCGAACACTACTGCCTTGTAGGCTACTTAGGTTAACAGGATCTGCATTACCTTCAACAAAAGGCTCTGATCCATCAAAGTTTGAACTATTGTCCTCATCTAAGGTTTCTTTACGATATTCTAAACCAAAAGCTAAACCGGCTTCACCGCCAGGTAATTCAAACATAAATGGATTTGATGCTTTAAAATCTACCATGGTTAATGACGTTTTTGCGCTACGTTGAGCGGTAGTTAAAAACGGGTTAATACTCGCTTGTGGATTAGGTGTTGAATCTATAATGCTCGCAGGATTATCAGGATTAACACCCGTAAAAGGATTGTAAGCATCTGCAGTATCTAAACTTAACTGGGCTAATAATAAAGGAGAGCTTATGCGATTACTCATATTATCGTCAGTTTTTGCTTCACTATATAATACACCTGTATCCCAGTCCCAATCATCGTAGGTACCACGTAAACCATTTAAAAAACGGTAACTAGTACTTTCTACTTCAACTTGGCGTGGACCAACATCGGTTGGGCGAATACGTAAATTATATGCAAGACCTTCAACCGGTACTACTGCAGGGTCTAAACCAGCAATACGGTTAGGGTTCACACGGCCATCGGCAAAATTTACAGGGCCAAATGGGTTGTAATAACTGTGAGCTGGGACATCAAAAGTACCATTACTTAAAATAGCTGATTGTTCCCATTGACGCTTAGTTTTAGAACGGTAATAAGTCGACTCATTATAAAATTCTACGCCATTATCAAACTCATGACTTAGGTTAGTAAAAAGATTTAAACGATCAATATCAGGTACTAAAGTACGTTCTTCATTACGGTTAGGACGTAATGCTCTATCGTGACTACCTGCAGCGTCAAGACATACATCGCCCATAACTCCGCCGCCGGAAGCTAGAGCACCACCACCACAACTGCCAGCAGATTGTTGTTCACCAGCATTATTAATATATGAAGTTGGACGAACGATGTAATCATCAATACTACTCGGTAAACCAATGTAGTGTAAATCTGCATAAGGTTCTAGCGTTGAGCGGTTATCAAAGTCGGTGTCACCTGCAAATTCTTCAGGTGCTCGTGAACGTAAATCTTGATTACTAGAAAAACCATTTTCTGATGCTTGTAAACCGGTTTTTTTAGCATAGTTTGCACTAATCATGAAAAAAGTTTGACTGTTGTTAAACTCAAAACCTTTGTTGCCAGATAAGGTAAAATCATTACGGTCGGTGCCTTGCTCTGCGCCATAACGTACTTTGAAATTTCCCCCTTCAAAATCTTCTTTGGTCACGTAGTTTACTACACCTGCAACAGCATCTGAGCCATATAAGGCGCCAGCACCATCACGTAAAACTTCAACTCGGGAAAGCCCTGAAATAGGTAAAGTATTAGAATTAACCGAGGTTACCGGTACGCCAAAGTTTGTTTGAGTAATAGGATGGTTCACCATGCGGCGACCATTAAGTAAAACTAAGGTATTGCCTTCACCTATACTACGTAAATTAACTGAGCCAACATCACCACGTGCTGCATTTGTTCCGGTATTACCGCCTCGAGTACCTGTAAAGCCAACGGCTCCTATTTGAGGAATAGAACGTAAAAGTTCATCACCATCTAGCGCACCTGTTGCGATAATATCTTCTGCACTAAGTTCAGTAATAGGTAAAACACTTGTCATAGTGCTGCCTTTGATATTCGAGCCTACGATAGAAATTCTTTCAACTTCTTCCTCTTTTACTTCTGTTTTTTCTGCAGCAAAGACAACTTGAGAAGTAAGTGCGGTTAGCACACATAAACTCAAATGTGATAGTTTAGACTTAAGCATTGATCTATCTTTCATGACATCCACCATTGTAATTTCGCTTGTTTTATAATTGTCAGGTTATTAGCTACCTGATCATTTAGTTACGTTTCATTCACCTTAACCATGAACTTAAATTACAGTTTTAACAATTGACCCTTTATTGCTGCCCTATAACCTAGGGTTATAGGTTGAACTTTATCTTGCTATGTTAATGCAATCCCTACAATAAAAAGTAGCATTGACCAGATAAATTATAGAAAATTATTACGAATTAGAGATATGAATGGTTGATAATTATAGGTTTAATTAAAAGAGTGGGTAAATATGGAGTGATTATTATCTATCACTGCCAATAATCGGTTAGTGATAGATAAATTATGATACTGGCGTTGATAAAGGTTTAAGGGATTAAAGCTTTCATTTGACGGTTAGCAAAATAGAGTTTGTTAATCTGTACAGTACCAGCGACTTTTAAATCGTCCAATACTCTGAGCACTCTATTTAATTCTGTTTTCTTGCTTGTTGCCCATAGTTCAATAGCAATATCAGTCGTTGTCTCATTGTTATTCTTGAGCACCTTAAGTACGAGTTTTTCCCTAAACTCTAACAAATCAAGTAACAAACTAAAACGTGCTAACCTTGACCAATGATCTTTAGCCTTTACTTTTTCCGTTTGCTCAATGAGCCAAGCAAGACCGATGAGTTTACTCACTTTACAATAGCAAGGAAGAATTTCTGTCACCGATAAGTTAAGCTCTGAAGCCGTTTTAACTATGTCACAAAAAACCACACTCGACACTTTTAATTGATGAATAGTATCCACTAACACTAGACCGCCCACTTCACTCTTAAGTTGATACAGTGATTCATCAACAGGCGAAAAAGGTAAAGTGATTTCATCACCATTAAGTTGCTGTAAGGTGTGTATTCCAGGCGAATAACGCTGCACTATAGTAGCAATACTATCAGCTGGGCTGGAATGATTGATAAACCAGATAGCCATCAAACGATAGAATCGTTGAACCTCTATCATCATCTTAATTTGTACTTGTGCCGAGACATTCCTATGCAATGACTCAATTTCAGACCAAATATTATCAAGTGAGAAAACTTCTTTTGTAATAATGAAAGCTTTAACAATTTCAGCGATAGTCGCGCCTGTTTGTTCTCTTACTGCATGTATTCCACCACGATTAAATATTTCGTTAGCGACACTGGTAGCAATAATTTGTTGTGCTAAAGGATGGCTGAGAATGTCTTGAGTATATTTTTTAGCTAACACATCTGGAAACGCTGATAATAAGTACTTCTGGAAATAGTCATCCGTTAGTAATTGTTCTTCTTCTAATAGGGCATCATGCACATCCATTTTTGAATACGCCATCAACACCGCTAACTCAGGCCTAGTTAACCCTTGTTGTGCTAAATTTCTCGATTGTAATTCTTCATCATCAGGCAAGTATTCTAATTCACGATTTAACCCAACACTATTAACCAAGTATTGGCTCAAACGGGTAAAACTATCAAAGTGAGACTGACTGTTCGCTTCATCAATACTTAACGCCTGCGCTTGATAATAATTATTACGCAATACCATAGCGCCTACTTCGTCAGTCATTGTTGCTAATAATTGATCACGTTCAGCTTTTGTCATGCTTCTATTGTTAACTAAGCCATTAAGCAAAATTTTGATATTCACTTCACTGTCTGAACAATTAACGCCTGCTGAGTTATCAACGGCATCGGTATTGATTTTACCTCCACCTTTTGAAAATTCTATTCGGGCAAGCTGGCTGCAACCTAAATTACCTCCTTCACCAATGACTTTACATTGTAATTCGTTGCCATTTACGCGTAATAAATCATTAGCCTTGTCCCCTACCTCGGTGTTAATTTCACTACTGGCTTTAACATAAGTTCCAATACCACCAAACCAAAGTAAATCAGCCTGACAACGTAAAATTTGGCGTATTAAGTCATCTGGCGACAACTGTTTTACTTGGTTATCAATATTAAATAATTGCTTTATTTCTGTGGTTAATTCAATGTGTTTAACCGAGCGCCTAAAAACACCACCACCGTAAGAAATTAATGCTTTGTCGTAATCCTGCCATGATGAACGTTCAAAATGGTAAAGCCTGTTTCGTTCAACATAACTCAAGGCACTATCAGGATTTGGATCGATAAATATATCGCGATGATCAAAAGCAGCCACCAGTTTTATCGTTTTTGAAGATAACATGCCATTGCCGAAGACATCTCCAGACATATCACCAATACCAATCACACTGATTTCATCTTGTTGGACATCAATATCCATCTCACTAAAATGCCGTTGTACTGATACCCAAGCACCTTTAGCAGTGATACCCATCTTTTTATGGTCGTAGCCAACACTACCTCCTGAAGCAAACGCATCGCCCAGCCAAAAGCCATAATCATCAGCTATTTTGTTAGCAATGTCAGAAAAGGTAGCTGTACCTTTATCTGCAGCAACAACAAGGTAACAATCATCATCGTCAAAACAAACAACATTTTGCGGCTTAACTATACCGTTAGCGGTATTATTATCAGTAATGTCTAATAAAGCAGAAATAAAGACCTTATAACAACTGATAGCTTCGTTCGTAACACTTTCCCGCGAGCCGTTAACGGGTAATTGCTTAGGTACAAAGCCCCCTTTAGCTCCTTGTGGCACGATAACAACATTTTTAACTTGCTGCGCTTTAACTAATCCTAATACTTCAGTTCTAAAGTCTTCTTGCCTATCAGACCATCGTAATCCACCCCGAGAAACGGGAGCGAACCTTAAATGAACTCCTTCAACTTGAGGAGAATAAACAAAGGTTTCTACATAAGGTCTCGGTTGAGGTGCATCATCTATTTCGCCGCTGCGAATTTTAAATGAGCAATAAGTTTTTGGCCCACCTGTAGATGATGTTTGATAAAAGTTGGTTCTTACTGTTGCTGAGATAGCAGCAATAAAATTACGCAAAATTCGGTCATGATCTATTTTTGAGACGGTAGTTAGGCTTTGAAGTAGATCTGCTTTGATGGGCTCAGTTACTGCTTTTCGTTGTTCAATACTTTGGTCACTTAGCGCAAAACGTGCTTCGAATAAGTTAACTAAGCCGTGAACAATACCAGGGTAACTAATCAAGGCTTGCTGGAAGTACTCTTCAGAGTAACCAAGGCCTAATTGACGTAAATATTTACCGTATGCACGGATAACGACCTGTCTCTTATACACATCTGACGCTGCCGACGAAGAGGATAG
>CAJXRC010000271.1 GCA_913058405.1 uncultured Colwellia sp.
TAAAGAATTAAAAAGCTTTCATTCAATTGCCCCACACTTTGCGGTGCTCTCCATTGCCTTCAGACTTTAATTGCTGCCTTTTAAGCTCTAGCTTTTTAATAGTTGTAATAGCATCGCGTTCATTAAATTCCTCAATATTGCCTTTTGTTATCCAACTCATAAGGAATTTGATAGCTATATACATTCTAATAACATTTACACTTCATAAGCTCAAGTGCTGAATAAATACACCAGCCCATATTAAAGTTGCGATGATAACGCTCACCATCACAGCCAAAGAGCCTAAGTCTTTCGCTAAACCTGACAGCGGATGAATTTCCGCGCCAATTCTATCGACTACTGCCTCAATAGCGGTATTGAAGATTTCTGCCAACAATACGAATAATAAAGCGCACCAAAGAAACACGTACTCAAAAAGTGAAAATGGAAAGAATAAACAGCCCACAACGAGAAGAACTGACAGCCAGAATTCTTGTTTAAACGCTGCTTCATTTGCTATCAGCCATTTAAACGCTCTGAGTGAATGCCCCGCTGCTAGGTATATTCGTTTTATTCCCGTCGGCTTTTGCTTAGTACCCATTGATTGGCTCCTGTTGGCTATTCTTAGCATTAGGTTTGGAATTAGGAAAGTGTAAGGTACGAAACACTACCGCGGCTATCAAACAAATGATTAACCATGACAACGTCATCGTTGTTAGTGTGTGACTTAAAAAATGGTCACCTATCGCCATCTTATAACTCCCCATAATCCAGCCAGTAGAAACAGCAAACGCTATCGCAATACATTGGTATTTCGGACGATAAAACAAAAAGAATAATGACATTAAGGCAAAACCACCGCTGGCATGACCCGCAGGAAAGCACTTGTACTTTTTAGTTGACTCAAACGATTCAGGCATTAATTCAAACGCCTTAACATAAGGGACATCGCCGCCATATAGTTCAAGCTGCGCAGGACAAGCACCATTGGTTGTTGCTTTTAAACCGCCGATGACTGACGGCACTAACATCAAAGAGAAAATAACCACTAATAATCGCTTTTGAAAGTGCTTAGAGTACTTGCGTCTACAAGCGATAACGTAAAAAGCAATGAGCGACAGTGCCAACAAAATAATGCTGTATTTAGGCAACAAGTAAAAAATAAAACGATAAGGCTCTTCATATTTATCAATTAACCACGTTTGGTTGGATGCATTGAATAACAAATTTTGAAGCCAAATATCGCTATTTGTTGTTTCAAATAAAAAAGCAATAAGCGTTAATGCATACATTGAATAAAGCAGGTGTTTACTCAAGTTCAAAACAATTCTCCATTTGCAAGGTGTTCCCTACTACCACTTCTATGGTCGAGTGGTGAATACCGTATTGAGCTGCGAGCAAATCTTTAATTGGCTTAAGATCTTGGAATTGTTCCATCGTTTTTAAGTTAACACTGGTTTCTAAATACACTTCGCTATCATCTAATTGCCACACATGAATGTGTCTTACTTTTTCAACATTCTCCATTGATTCGATATCCTTACAAATCTTATCGATATCGATATCAACGGGGACCGCTTGCATTAAAATACGAATACTTTGCTTAGCTAAAATAATACCGTGGTACACCACATAAACCGAGATAAGTATGGTTGCCAATAAATCGACAACATACCATTGATATAAAATGATCAAACTACCCGCAACAATGACAACGACAGAAGCAAAGGCATCAGATAAATTATGAATAAATGCCGCTCTGAGATTCAAGTTATTCTTCGCGCCTGCTTGATAAGTCAACCACGCGGTTATGGAATCAATCACTAAGGCTATTGTCGCAATCCAAACAACAATCCAACCATCAATAGGTTGAGGGTTAAAGTACTTCTCAACTGCGGCATAAATGAGATATATACCAAGAATAATAAGGGTAGTACTGTTGATTAATGCCCCGATAATTTCAGCCCGTTTAAAACCAAAAGTCATTTGGCTATTAGCGGGTTTTCTTGCAATTTTTCTCGCAACAATCGCAATAACGATAGCGCCTGCATCACTGAGGTTATGAAGCGCATCAGCAATCAAGGATAAACTACCTGATAAAACCCCGCCGATAACTTGGGCCACAGTAAGTAAAATATTGATAAATACTGCCATGCTTAATTTTCCGTCATGGTTATGTGCATGGCTGTGCGTATGGTTATTATTTGACATTTACTCTTCCTCTTGCATAACAAATAGTGGTGATGGCGCTTTTTCAGGCAATGACATATCTGTGCTGATATTTAACGCATGTAGTAAAGAAAAAGAAAAAGCATCGTGAGAACTTTCTTTTTTACTTTGTTTGACCGTACTTTCCATATCAACGTGTGATGAAGAGCCGAACCAAGCAATTAAAGGTACATGAGTCTGTTCTTCAGGCGCCAGCATGTAAGGCATACCATGTAAGTAGAGTCCGTTCTTACCTAACGATTCACCATGATCGCCAATATAAAACATGGCAGTTTCAAAGTTGGTATTGTTCTCTTCTAATAAATTAATGGTTTCATTGATAAAGTAATCGGTATAGAGAATGGCATTATCATACGCATTAACAATTTCGCTAGTTTCACAGGCGGAGAGTTCGCTTGTTTGACAGGCAGGAGTGAACTTCTCAAAGTCTTTGGGGTATCGTTTGTAATATGCCGGGCCGTGGTTGCCCATTTGATGAAGCACTATGAGTACACTACCTTCTTGATCATCAATATACCCCTGTAAACCGTCTAACATACCAATGTCACGACACTCTATATCGCACACTGAATTTAGCTCAGGTGATTTGAAATTTTGGTATTCGACACGATCTGCGACGCCTTTTGAACTAGAGTTATTGTCTCGCCAAAGGACACTTACCCCGGCTTTGGAAATAACATCTAATACGTTTTGTGTTCGCCGTGCTTTTTTATTATCAAATGACTCTCGGTTATCGAATGAAAACATACAAGGGACCGAAATCGCGGTTGATGTGCCACAAGCATAGAATTTATCAAAACTAATTAAATCATCTCTTTGAGCTAATAATGGTGTAGTTTCTCGTTTATAGCCATTTATAGAAAGATTACCCGCATGGACAGTTTCACCGACAATGACAATGTAGAGTTTTTTATGCGACTCTTTATCAATATCATTGGCAGAGTTTACTACCATTAAAAATTCGTTATTTTCTTGCTGTTCAAGCACGTCCTTGAGGAAAAATCCCGTAGAGTAAATGGGATAGATAGGATTTAAGTAAAATCTTAATGGCTTGTGTTCTCTAAAGAAATTAGTGAATTGAGCACTAAAAATATAAAGTGAAACAGTAATTACACCAAGTGCCATGATGGTATTACTTATTTGTAGCCAACAGTTTTTTGTCCATGACGATTTATCTATTTTGACCATAAAAAGGCAAGCTATAGGTACTATGGCTAACAACAAAACAGTTAAAAAATACTCAAATGACAGTAAGTCAGTTGCTTCATCGATATTCGTTTCAGCAATGTTTTGAATCATTACATTATCAATGATGGTGCCAAAGCTATCGGTATAATAACCAGCCATGGCAGATAAGAGTAAAAGACTGCTCAGTACTATTCGAACGGGAATGATAATACTGAAAAATGACACAATAATGGTTAATACACTCATTACCACAAGAGTCAGCGCGATAATAAAACCTTGATTATCTTGCCACGGGTATACCGAATTAACTTGTTCAAAAAATGTAGAATTGCCCGTCACTATAATAAATAGCACGGTGGCGATAATAAGGAGGTTTGGCGAATAATTGAAAAACGACAGCTTTTTCATCATTATTCCCTAAATTTAGGATGCAAAAATTCGAAGCTAATAAAAGCCTACTATTGAATCTCTGCATCGAGTGAAAATGACTGGCTAAGCCCTGCTTTTGACAAGAGCTTAGCTAGTAGCGATTTATAGTGCTATCAAATTAGTTACTTACTTTATTAATTTGTAAGTTAATGAGTAAGTCACTAAGTTATCTAGCGCGTTAGTCTCTAAGATCTTTGATTTTGGCTTTTGAGAACCAAGCATATAAAACCGGTAACACAAACAAGGTGAGTAACGTTGCAGTAACCAAACCGCCAACAATAACACTCGCCAGTGGTCGTTGAATTTCAGCGCCAACTCCATTGGACATCAGCATTGGAATTAAACCTAACGCAGAAGTAATGGCGGTCATTAATACTGGACGTAAACGAGATACTGCCCCATCAAAAACAGCTTTTGAGGTGTCTATACCATCTTTTACCAGCTGGTTAATGCTTTCTACCATGACTACACCATTAAGCACGGCGACACCAAACAAAGTGATAAAGCCGACTGAACTTGGCACTGACAAGTATTGACCTGAAATATACAGTGAGAAAATACCACCTATAACGGCCAAGGGTACATTCACTAAAATAAGCATCGCTTGACCAACAGAGCCAAAGGCGAAATAAAGTAGCAAGGCAATTAGTGCCAATGATAGAGGCACTACCACTGATAGTCGCTGCTGCGCACGTTGTTGGTTTTCAAATTGACCACCAATCACTACAGAATAACCTGCAGGTAAATCTACTTTGCTATCAATAACTGCACGAATGTCGCTAACAACACTTCCCATGTCTCGACCTTGAACATTGGCTTGAATTACCACGCGTCGCTGTACATCATCACGTCGCACTTGTGGTGGGCCAGATTCAAAACTGACGGTAGCAATATCGCCTAAACGTACCCAAGCACCCGTAGGTGATTGTATTCTCAGATCTGCAATAGCTTCTTGGTTATCACGGTATTTTTCTTCAATGCGAACATAAATATCATAACGTTCATTACCATTGATTATTTGGCCAGCGCTAACGCCACCGATACCGTTTTTAACCACTTCCATGACATCGCCAACTGACAAACCAAAACGTGACAATTGCTGTCTTTTCGGTTTAATCACTAACTGTGCTTCACCAGCGATTTGCTCTAAGGCTACATCTCTTGCGCCATCAATTTGTTTGATTGCCGCTTCAATTTCTTGTCCTTTGCTCGCCAGCATATCCAACTCTGGTCCAAACAATTTAATGGCAAGTTGCGCTTTAACTCCTGACAGTAATTCATCTACACGAGTCGCTATGGGCTGTGAAAAGTTAAGTAATAACCCTGGGAATTGCTCAAGTTTCTCTTCCATTAAACCTTGTAATTCAACGCGATTTTTGGCACTTGTCCATTCTGAAACAGGTTTTAAGCCAATGTAAATTTCGATGTTATTAACTGGTTCAGGATCACCGCCGATTTCAGCACGTCCAATTCGACTTAGGGTATATTCAACTTCGGGGAACTCCATTAACTTTTCTTCAAGAATTGGAGCAACCGACAAGGCTGTTTCTAAACTTGCTGATGGCGCTAATGTTGCTCTTAGGTTAATGGTACCCTCTTCTAATTCTGGTACAAATTCAGTCCCTATTTGAGGTATTAAAGATGCTGCACCCACAAGTAACAATAATGAAGCAATAATAACTACTTTCGTGTGTTTCATCGCGGCTTTGAGGCCTTTTCGATAAAGCTTATCTAATGGTTTTAAGACAAAACTTTCTCTTTCTTTAACGCCTTTATTAAACATAAAGGTTGCTAAGGCTGGAACCACAAACAGTGCCACTAAAATAGCCGAAATAACCGCTAAAATAATACTGATAGCCATCGGCTGGAACAATTTAGCTTCCACTCCTTCAAAGCTAAATAACGGTGTAAATACCACTAAAATAATAGAGGCAGCAAAAAATACCGGGCGTGCAACTTCTTTTCCTGCTTCTTTTAATCGTAGAGGAATGCCTTCTTTATCATGTTCTACATCGTGGGGATCAGCATCTGTGCCTAACGTTCTCGCTTGCGCATTTTTGTAATGTGTTGAATCAGGTCTATTAAGGTGTTTGAACATGTTTTCAACCATCACAACAGAGCCATCAACCAACATACCAATAGCAACAGCGATACCACCTAACGACATTAAGTTTGCCGATAAACCTATCCAAGACATCACCATTAAGGCGATAGCGATTGAAATAGGAATTGAAATTAACACTAAAAAGGTTGCGCGTAAGTTCATTAAAAACAGAGCAAGTACGATAGCGATAAATATAAATGCCAGCGCTAATGCTTGCACTACAGTATCAACTGCTTTAGTAATTAAATCTGCCTGATCGTAGAAAGGTTCAAAACGTACGCCTTCAGGTAGTGCTTGGTTGATCATTGGAATACGTGCACTTATACCGTCGATTGTCGCTTTAGTATTTGCGCCCATACGTTTCAATACGATACCTGAAACCACTTCACCTAAGTTTTCAATGTTACCCTGTGCATCTCTGCGCGTCATAGTAACTGCGCCTTGGCGTATTTCACTACCCAGCGAAACCTTGGCTACATCTTCGATAGTCACCACAGTACCATCAACCGTTTTAACCGGTACTTGTCTAATATCAGCTAAACCTGCTTCGCCACTATTAAACCAACCTGTGC
>CAJXRC010000272.1 GCA_913058405.1 uncultured Colwellia sp.
GTTGGCATACTGAATTCCTTGTAATAATTTTTATACTGAAGTAATTGTTGTTTAATAAAACAGCTAAGTCTACTTTTAAATTTGTAATAAAGTTGTAATAAATATAAGTAAAAAGTGGTTTTTTGGCAAAGGCTTATCTACAGTTATTAATAGCGCCACTCAGGTTTTTTATGACAATGAGAAACTAAATAAAAATTTAGTTAAGGGTTAAAATGGAATCATTAAAAATACAAGAATATATGAATCACTACCCAGTAACTTTTACCGAGACTATGTCTGTAGAAGAGGCCACGTTACGCTTCTTAAAAACGAAGCAAATTGGCGGACCGGTGGTTGACCAAAATTATAAAGTACTTGGTTTTATCTCAGAAGGGGACGTTTTAGAAAAAATGTTAGAAACTATCTATTTCAACGAAAATGTTGCGATTATTAAAGATATTATGAGCAAAAATATACTATCAGTAAAACCTTATGACAGTATTATTGAGCTAGGGCAAAACATGCGGAAGGACAAACCTAAAGTTTACCCTGTGATTGATGATGATGGTAATTTACTCGGTACAATATCTCGAAATGAAGTTTTACAAGCCTGCTATAAGCACGGTAAAGCGAGGACCTCTATTGAGAAAGAGCATGCTGCGGTATAAGTAAATAACCGTTAACTGTTATTTTTCTACTGTTGCCTTATTTTATAAAGGAGCTGTGAAGCTCCTTTTCTAGGTTTCAGGGGGCATTTATAATGCGTAACTTGCTGCCATTTAAAGTGTATTACTGTTAAAATATTTCTTTTGATTTTTATCCGAGTTTGTTTTGTCTGTTTCGATTGATCCCGCTATTACCTCATTTTCCCATTTACAAAAACTTTTTGAATTATTGCCGCAAGCAAAAAAAAGCGATGTGGTACGCTTTAAAAAAAGGTTGATGAACCTTAAAAAAACGATAATTAAAGAAGTTGGACAAAAATCACCCTCAGAATTAGCAGCATTGCCATTGTCAGCAAAGCAAATAAAGCTGGTTGAGCCATTACAGCAGCATATCTTCAAATCAATTCAAGATAAACAGCAAAAAATTAACAACTTACCAAAGATAACGTATCCTGAAGGTTTACCTATTTCAGAGAATGCTGCGCAGATTTCAGCGGCTATTGATGCTAATCAAGTCGTTATTATCGCCGGCGAAACAGGCTCAGGTAAAACTACGCAAATCCCTAAAATTTGTCTAGAACTTGGTCGAGGTGTTGATGGTCTGATTGGCCACACTCAACCTAGACGTATTGCCGCAAGAACAGTTGCGAATCGTATTGCAGAAGAGTTAGGTACCAAATTAGGCGAACAGGTTGGTTATAAAGTTCGTTTTAATGATCAGGTCAGCGAACAAAGTTATATCAAGTTGATGACTGATGGTATTTTGTTGGCTGAAATGCAAAGAGATAGACTACTTCTTAAGTACGATACTATTATTATCGATGAAGCTCATGAGCGTAGTTTAAATATCGATTTTATTTTAGGTTATTTAAAGCAAGTTTTGGTAAAACGACCTGATCTTAAGTTAATCATTACTTCAGCGACAATTGACCCTCAACGTTTTGCAAAACACTTTGCCAATAAAAATGGCGTGCCAGCACCCATTATTGAAGTCTCCGGCAGAACATTCCCCGTTGAAATGCGATATCGACCACTAAATGACCGAACGGTGAATGACGATGATGATCAATCACCACAAGAGATTGATATCATCAGTGGCATTTTGTCGGCGGTTGATGAATTAAGTGACTGCGGCAATGGTGATATTCTTGTTTTCCTCAATGGTGAACGTGAAATACGTGACACAGCTGCTGCGTTAAACAAAGCCAATTTACGACATACTAATATTTTACCCTTATATGCCCGTTTAACCATTAGTGAACAAAATCAAATATTTAAACCGCATAGCGGTCGTAACATTGTATTAGCTACTAACGTTGCTGAAACGAGCTTAACGGTTCCTGGTATTAAATATGTGATTGACCCTGGTACGGCACGTATTTCTCGGTACAGTTACCGAACTAAAGTACAACGCTTACCGATTGAACCCGTTTCACAGGCGAGTGCTAATCAACGCTCTGGCCGCTGTGGACGTGTTTCTGAAGGTATTTGTATTCGTTTATATTCAGAGGATGACTACAAAAGTCGTGCTGAATTTACTGATCCTGAAATATTACGTACTAATTTAGCAACAGTCATACTGCAAATGCATGCGCTGGACTTAGGTGATATTGCTAATTTCCCCTTTGTTGAAGCTCCTGATAATCGAAATATCACCGATGGTGTGCGTTTATTGGAAGAAATTGCTGCGGTTGAAAGTAAAGAAAACCCTAAAAAAGACAATAGAAATGAACCTAAGGGTAAACTAACAACGACCTCAACTCAGTTGACTAAATCGGGTCGTTTATTAGCTAAGTTTCCGATTGACCCACGCTTAGCAAAAATGGTAATTACCGCCATTGAGTTTGGCTGTATTGAACAAATACTGATTATTGTTAGTGCGTTGAGTATTCAAGATCCGCGCGAAAGGCCACACGAAAAACAACAACTTAGTGATGAAAAGCATAATCGATTTAAGAATAAATCATCTGATTTTATAAGTTTACTTAACCTTTGGCAGTATATTAACGAGCAAAAAAAGGACTTAACGCAAAACCAGTTTAGAAAACTATGTCAGCGTGAATTTCTTTCTTATGTTCGTTTACGTGAATGGCAAGATATCTTCAGTCAATTGAAGCTGACGCTAAAAGAGCAAAACATAGCGTTAACATCCATTGATTATCGGTTTGTTATGGCAAATGTTCAGCAAGGTCAAGAGGCAACAGACAAGATAAAAGAGACGGAGCAAGACTCAACGTTAGTTCCTGTGCATCAAGCACTGTTATCAGGTTTGCTTAGTCATATCGGTCAACAAGATGAAAATCGCGAGTATAAAGGCGCACGCGGTATGAAGTTCTTCATCTTCCCTGGCTCAGCGTTAACTAAGAAGTCACCTAAATGGTTAATGTCTGCTGAATTGGTCGAAACAAGTCGGTTATTTGCGCGTATGAACGCCAAAATTGACCCATTGTGGCTTGAACCGCTTGCGCAGCATTTGGTTAAGCGAAACTACAGTGAACCCCATTGGGAGAAAAAACAAGGCGCTGTAATGGCCTTTGAACAAGTGACGCTATATGGCTTAAGCATTGTTAGTAAACGTAAGATTAACTTTAAAACTATTGAGCCAGCGATTTGTCGTGAAATTTTCATTCGTGAAGCACTGGTTAATGGCGATTGCGTTATTAAAGAAAAGTTCTTAAGCAAAAACCAACAATTGGTAGAAAGTATTGAAGAACTTGAACAAAAAGCCCGTCGTAGAGATTTTCTTATTGATGAACAGTATTTAGTTGATTTTTACAGTAACAAAATTCCTGAAACAGTTAATTGTCAACGTAGCTTTCTCGCTTGGTGGAAAAAAGCCAAGCAAGATAATGCGCAATTATTAGATTTTACTAAAGCCTTTTTATTGAATGAATCGTCGGATGAATTGAGTGCTGTAGAGTACCCAGATGTTTGGCAACAAGACAGTATTACTCTACCACTAGCTTATCATTTTAGCCCAGGTGACATTGATGACGGCATCAGTGTGATTATGCCAATTGCTTTGTTAAACCAGGTGCAAGATGTTGGCTTTGATTGGTTAATTCCTGCATTACGCGATGATTTGGCTATTGCGTTAATAAAAGCCTTGCCTAAAACATTGAGACGTAATTTTGTTCCAGCGCCTAACTATGCACAAGCTTGTTTAGCTGCAATGCCAGCTGAGCAAGGCAGTTTGCAAGATGCACTCGCGAAACAGTTATTACGAATGACAGGGGTACGGTTACCTGAAGATGCTTGGCAGGATATTACCTTACCTATTCATTTAACCATGAACTTTCAAGTAGTCGATGAAAAGGGCAAGTTAATAAAGCAGGGCAGAGATCTCAATGAACTCAAAGCAGAGCTGCAGGGCAAAGTAAAAGCATCCATCAAACAGGTTGCAGAAAAAGGCATTGAAAAAGCTGATTTAACACAGTGGGACTTTGGTTCATTGCCTAAAGGTTACGAAAAGAAAGTCGCTAACATAACGATTAAAGCATTTCCAGCACTCGTTGATCATAAAAACAGTGTCGCTATAGAGCTTTTTGAGCAAGAGCAACATGCACAAGAAGCCATGCTGAAAGGAATTAGCCGACTTATTTTGTTGAATATTCCAACGCCATTAAAATACTTACAAGAAAAGCTGCCAAATAAAGCCAAACTCGGTTTATATTTTAACCCTTTTGGTTCGATCAATGAGTTATTACAAGATTGTATTCAAGGCGCTTGTTTATCTTTGGTTGAACAATTCTCTAATAGTCAAAATGATGGTTTGCTTCCTAGGGAAGAAAAGCAATTTGCCCAATGTTGTGATTATGTTAGAGCTGAAATAGCTGATTGTGTGTTAACTGCAGCGATTAAAGTTGAACGCGCCCTGACATTACGTCATGAGGTTACTAAAAAAATGAAAGGTAGTGTGCCTTTAAATGTTATTCAATCTCATGGTGACATAAAGCAGCAATGCGAGCAGTTAGTATTCAAAGGGTTTGTTAGCTACTCAGGCTTGAGTAAACTGGATGATATTATTCGTTATTTACAAGGCATGTTACGCCGTTTAGAAAAACTGCCAAGTGATCCTAACCAAGATAGGTTAAAACTTATTGAGGTATCAAAAGTTAATGATATGTACCAAATGATTATGAACAAGCAAAGAAAAGATAAACCAGTAGACAATGAATTACTTGCTACGCGTTGGTTGATTGAAGAGCTCAGGATTTCATTGTTTGCACAAAATCTAGGTACTTCAGCCCCTATATCTGTTAAACGTATTTTAAATTATTTAAAAGGTTTTTCTTAACTAAGCCTATACTGAGGTCAAGAGCAAAGTTCTAAGTTACTTATCTGACTAATAACCCGTTTATTTGTCAGAAGGTTAATTTGGTCAAGCTCTTATTTCTTTATGGCTGTTAGTTGACAGGTCAGTCATTGCTCAGTATAAATAAAAGAGATAAACCTAGTCTGCTTTGGAGAGCTCATGAAAGATTTTGATGATAAACGCGATTTTTACCGCATGATGATTAATAGTGAGGTTGTTGTTACCGTGATAGATGACGAAGTAAACAGTCAACTATCTGCGACGTGTCGTGACTTAAGTGCGACGGGAATGGCGTTTGAAATTGAACATCCATTAGCAATATCGACGCATGTAAGAGCGAGAGTCGATTCAGCCAGCAGTCAAATACAAGCCCTTGATGTACGTGGTCGGGTTGTGCGCATTGAAGAAGAGAGCAAAAATTGCTATCTCATTGGTATAGCTATTGAAGAAATAGACTAGCCTGAACGTCATTGTTATATAAAAAAGCCAGAGTTTACTCTGGCTTTTTAGTGTTTACTTTACGCTATATACCCAAACGAATTTAACTATTCAACTTGGCAAACTAAGCCTTTCAAATAATACCCTTCAGGGTAATTTGATGAAATAGGGTGATCTGCTGCTTGTTGTAATCGCTCAACAAAATAGACATTTCTTTTGGCGTCTAAGGCGGCATCTGCTACTACTTTCTGGAACAAACTTGCTTCCATCAATCCTGAGCAAGAAAAAGTTAATAATAAGCCACCAGGGTTCATTAGCTGCATGGCCAGCATATTGATATCTTTATAACCCCTGCAGGCGCCAGTTAATTGAGCTTTTGATTCAACAAATTTAGGTGGATCAAGGATAATCATATCAAAGCGGCGTTTTTCTTCACGGTATCTTCGTAATAACTTGAAAACATCTTCTTTAACAAATGAAACATTCGCATCAGATAAACCGTTCAAGGCAAGGTTACGCTCACCCATATCAAGTGCAGCTTGCGAGACATCGACATTGATAACTTCTTTAGCATCATTCGCTGCACAATGTAGTGAGAATGTGCTGGTATAAGAGAAGCAATTTAAAATGGTTTTGTCTTTGGCAAATTTACCTGCGGTCAGTCTAGAGTCACGTTGGTCTAGATAAAAACCAGTTTTATGACCCGTAGCTATATCCACATGAATTTTTATGCCGTGTTCTTCAATGATACATTCCGTTGAATCTTGAGGCTCTGTTAACCAGCCAGTTACTGGCTCTAAACCTTCTTTTTTACGAACATCTACATCAGAGCGCTCATAAATATGACAACCAGGATATAGCTCAGTTAAACAGTTAACTATGGTGTAGCGATGGAAATCAGCACCAGCGCTAAGTAACTGACAAACGACAAAGTTATCATATTTATCAATAGTAACACCGGGTAACCCATCCGATTCACCAGCAATGAGTCGATAACCTGTCTCTTATACACATCTCCGAGCCCACGAGACCGTACTAGATCTCGT
>CAJXRC010000273.1 GCA_913058405.1 uncultured Colwellia sp.
AGTACGGTCTCGTGGGCTCGGAGATGTGTATAAGAGACAGGTTTTAACCACTATTGCGGTAACAGCATTACTTGCTACCGGTTGTACTAGTGTACCAATGGAATCAAAAGAAAAAAGTGAGTTAGCGAAAAAATATAATTCTCCTTCGGACGGAAAAGCAGGCTTATACGTCTATAGGTCAGGCAGCTTTGGTGGAGCACTCAAAAAAGATGTATGGCTAGATGGTAAATGTGTTGGTGAAACAGCTCCTAATATGTTCTTTTATGAAGAAATAGAAGGCAATGCTGAGCATAAAGTATCTACAGAATCTGAATTCTCAGCTAATGATTTACTTGTTAAAACAGAGAGCGGTAAAAACTACTTTGTTAGCCAATATATAAAAATGGGAGTTTTTGTTGGTGGCGCAGGTGTTGAACTTGTTGATGAAGAAAAAGGTAAAAAACAAGTTTCGAAACTTGATATGGCAATAAAAGGCAAATGTAGCTCATAGTATAAAAAGGTACGCAAACTGAAAAATTACAGTTGGCTCGCGCTTGGCGCGGTATAGCCTAACTGTAATTTTTTCTTCGCTTAGAGTTATATTACTAGCATGTATTGGCGTCAAATTTGAAAAACGGATTATTGCTCGGGATATTCTCTATTTTATCACTTTCAGCGCAAGCTGAGTTTCCAGATCCATACGGTTTAAATGCTATGGACTTCAGCATCAAATTTTTCCAACGAAAAATCGATTTGTGAAATAGCGTAATCAACTCTTGTAACAATGAATATATTACTTTTCACCGCAATACATTTGGTCGATTTTTAAAAACCATTTTTCAACATGTTCACTGAAATGTGCCACTTGGAATGTTTGGCTAGTTTCAATAAGCCATTTTAACGTTCCGAAAACTATAAAATCAGCATATAAGGGAGTAGAGCCGCTGATAAACTCTGACTTAGTTAAGTAAGTATCTAAAATACTGAGCTTGCTTAGTAGACTTGCTTTAGCTGTTTCATGATTTTCCGACTGTATTAATTCCAATTTGTTACCGAAAAACTTCTCGCGTGATGTTTTAAAGTAATCTTTATCTTTTTCCTGCAAACAATCATGAATATCTGCAATGGCCATTTTCGCTATATCGCCATGTAAGGCGTTTGCCCAAGTTTCAATAAACTTAGCTAAGGCTTTACCTTCATTGGAATTAAATAATGAGGGTTTTAATGGATATTTTTCTTCCAAATATTCGACAATGTCAAAAGATTCATTGAGCGCTAAGCTTCCATCATGTAACACAGGCACCGCTTTAAATTCGCCATTAGAGATGTTTTTTATCTCTGTAAACGCAGTATCAATGCCGGAAAAGTCTACTTGCTTGTGCAATAATGCTAGGCGTACTCGCCAACAATAAGGGCTAAATATTAGGTTGTTTTTACCTGCTAGTTCATAAAGCTTGATCATTTTAAAGTCTCGTTGATTAATGTCGTTAGGGTTACTTAATTACATAGCAAATTAGATGGTTAATCATGTGTTACGTGACTATGTTTTTTAATTTTAAGCCATGTTAGGTTTAAACCATATTAGGTTATTCAAGCTACAGTAAAAGTTGATAATTTTCAATTTGCTTGAATGCGTTTCTCACCATAAATTCTTACTAATTCTTTTTACGATGGTGTATTGAGTAGCTAAAGCCACAATTAGCTTTAGAGAACTTTGCTAGTGTTCCTTTATTTTCTCCGGTGTACTTTAATTGTCGTTTTACTGATATATCTCAGTAATATCCAAGTTAAGATATAAATTAACCTTTTTCAGTTTATAAAGCTTTGAAATTATGTGATATTAATGCATATTAAGTTGGTTTTATGAGATAGGCATTACTGATAAGTTTCTATAAGAAGCGGTTACATTTCTAAAATTTATGGATGAAGAAGTTATACACAATCAAGATCACATTCGACTATTAGACGCTGTTTTAATGGAGCCAGATAAAGTTCCTGAGTTGGTCAAAGAGAATCCTTATATTTTAGAAGCTCTCAATTGTTGTGATGAGACAGCCTTACATTGGCTAGCTGTCGAAAATAATTTAGATGGTGTTCGTTTATTACGTTCTTTAGGCGCTAATATTTCCGAATGGGCAATACATCACGCAATAGAAGTGGGTGCTATGGAAATGGTAATACTTTTATTAGAGTTAGGTGGAGAACCTAGCATTGACGTTTGTCGTAATTATTTAACTAATGAAGTTTGGGAGTTAAAACCAAAACAAAAAAGGCTCTTAATTAGTTATTTAAACCAGTACGGTTACGAACTATAACAAGCAGTGATAGCGCTTAGTTACATCAACATTGAATCTAAGGATAGATAGATTGAAACAATCAATAGTACATATTGCCATAGTCGTTAAAGACTATGATGAGGCAATTGATTTTTATGTAAATAAACTCAAGTTTGAGCTTATTGAAGATACTTACCAACCAGAACAAGATAAACGTTGGGTTGTGGTTTCACCACCGGGTTCTAATGGTGTAACACTGTTATTAGCTCGTGCATCTAAGCCTGAACAAAATGACTTTGTGGGTAATCAAGCTGGCGGTCGAGTATTCCTATTCTTAAATACCGATGATTTTTGGCGTGATTATAATCGTATGTTATCTGAAGGTATTAACTTTATTAGAGAGCCGAAAGAACAGGATTACGGCACTGTCGCAGTATTCGAAGATCTTTATGGCAACTTATGGGATTTACTTCAATTAAATCCAAATCATCCTATCGCATCAAGAGCGCTATAATAAGTCAATTAAACTGAAAATTTACAGTCGATTATCTTCGGTACCTCGACAATTTTATTACCGCTTAGCAAAGCGATATGTTAAAGAGAATCCAATTTCATGCCTGAACCAGATCCATTGAGAATAATGACATTTACAACACCGGAAGATCTCGGACAGTGGCTCAAGGTGAATCATGCCTCAGAAAGTGAATTATGGGTGAAAATATACAAGAAAAATACAGGGATCGAGAGCGTGACTTGGAATGATGTTGTGATCGAGTCTCTATGCTGGGGTTGGATCGACGGTATTAAGAAGTCAATCGATGACCAAGCCTATCTTCAACGGATTACTCCAAGAAAAACACGAAGCAATTGGTCTAAAAGAAACACTGAGCATTCAGAACGTTTGATAAATGAGGGCCGTATGATGGAATCAGGGCTGGTGCATATTCTTGCGGCAAAAGCAGATGGTCGCTGGGAAAGCGCCTATGTAGTTAGTGAAATGGAAGTGCCTGAGGATTTTATCGCTGTACTAGAAAGCAAGCCGAATGCTAAAGCATTTTATGAAACGCTCAATAAATCGAATCGGTATGCTATCGCCTACGGATTGATAAGTGCTAAGAAACCGGAAACCAGATTAAGACGATTTGAAAAATTCATGAACATGCTAGTTCACGAAGAAAAACCTAAATAAATAGAATTCGGCATAATGAGTCGTTTAAAAGGCGAGACAATTGGCTTTTACTCCTTCGTCGCTTATTTTTATCAACTGTAATTTGCCCATCATTAGGGCGTGATACATACAAAAAAGGGTTCATACATGAATTTAAAATTTAAGTTAATATTCTCAGCAGCTATTCTTATTTTGACAAATGGGTGTAGCACTTATAGCGCAGAAGATTACGGGGATTCTGATGTCAGTAAGAAAGAATCTTTATGTATAAATATGGAGCCGTCTCAAGAGATGAAATGTAAGGAAAGAGAAAATAGCTTACAAATCGGGTTAGGTGCAGACAAAAATTGTAATCACCCATATGAGTATGAAAAAAATAGGTGTAAAAGAGAACAAGAAAATCAACAAAAGGCACTTGACGAATCGCTTAAAAAACACATAAATAAATAGTATGCATAACCAGCACTTCAAACGGAACAAAACAGTTGGCTCTGTTTTGCTTCAGGATAATAGCCAACTATTTCGCTCTGTTTATTAAGGCGTTATGTGCAAATACGTCATACGCAGAATGTATTACTGAATATATTGGTACTCAGGTATTACGAAGAAGAGAATTATGGTTTTAGGTTTTAATGCATTAGAAATTATCGAGTTTACTAAGATATACTTGGCTGTTTTCTATTCAATCGTCTCAACATTTTATACTTTTAGATTGATTAACAAGAAACGACAGAATGGTAAATCATTGGTGTTTGCAGGAAAACCATTTTGCAAAACTTGGTGGAACCATATTGCCTTTCGTTATTTCCGTATCTCTATATGGATGGTATGTTTATTTAGATTATTTTACCCTAATATTGATAATTACTTGGGTATGATGAATATCCTGGAGTTACCATCAGTTATAACACTAGGGTTAATATTATTAACGGTTGGCTTCCTCTCTACTGTATTAATTCATTATAGTTTAGGAAAAGAATGGCGTTCTGGTATTGATCCTTCTGGACCAGCCAGCGTTATTACTAGTGGGGCTTATCAATTTTCACGTAACCCAATGTTTGTTTGTATAGCGGTTGCGCAACTCGGTTTTTTCTTCGCTATGCCTTCTGTTTTTTCATTAGTATGTTTAACTATTGGTTTATACACGCTAAACAGTCAGACTTTAGAAGAAGAGATACATCTATCTCAAAAATTTCCTATAGAGTACGCTACTTATGCATCAAAGGTGCGACGTTGGGTATAAGTTAATAAATAACACCTAATAATTTGTTAAATAAGGAGAAAATATAGTTGGTTTTTGATCCTGCGTCGCTTATTGTAACCAACAATTTTATTGCCTCTTAATGAGGCCACATGGACTCCCCGTTATCATCATCGATAATATTAAAAAGGACTTAAAATGAAAATACTATTACCTTTAACTTGTACAGTTCTAGCGTCAATTTATGCCCCCTCTGTATACGCTGAAAATAGTTGGTATCTTGGTGCACAATACAGCGCACAAGACGTTGCTTCTTCACCTGATAGAGAGCTAAATACAGCAGGTATTATTGCAGGCTACCAAATTAATAAGTTTTTCGCTCTAGAAACAAGGTTCAATATTGGTACATCAGGCTATTCTAACAAATATTCACCTGACCAAGAGTATAAAGAGGACATAGATACACAAGCCTCATTATTTATAAAGGGGTCTTATCCTATCTCTAACACCTTTAGCATATTCGCCTTAGCAGGGGTTACTAAAAGTAAGTATGAAATAACAACAACGGCTCATCATACTGATATTGATGGAAATTATACACAGGTATATCCTTCTTTTATTAAGTGCTCTGAAAGTGGATTTAATTATGGTGTGGGTTTGAATTATAAAATCTCAGAAGCATTTTCTTTGTTTATTGATTATCAGGTATTACCAGACTTAACAATTGTTTCTGGGGTTTCCTCTAGCTGGAATAGCACTAATATTGGTGTTAACTACTCTTTTTAAGGTCTTTAAATATAGCAAGTTTTCTTAAACGGACACTTAAAGTTTACTCACGCTCTGGGCATTATAGAAAATTGTAATTAGCCGCTTAACAGAGCGTTAGATTTTTCGTGGTACATTAGTGTTTCAAGCTACAAAGGATAGTGTAAATGAGTAAAAAAGTATTATCAGGTTTGCTCACTGCGTTACCCAACTATAACTTAGCCGTTTATTGCGATGTTATGCTTATCAAAAGGAGGGAGTTTAATTGAGACTATTCTTTCTATTATCACTAATGTTAGGGGTAATCTCTTGCAGTACTCGAGGAAAACTTGAGTACATCACTGCGGAAGGTGAGCGTAAAACAGCATGCGAAACAGAATATACTTGGGAACCCCCGGTGGATAAATATGCGGTTGAGTATATTTTAAGTTATTGTGCCAAAAAAGCGGTGCAAAGAGGTAACAAAGTTGTCGATGAGTCTCTCGTCAACTTAGACTTAACTATTCCTTTAACACCTAATGGTAAACCTTGGACTTTTGATTACGCAAAAGGCTTACATAAGATAAATGCCTTAAGTGACAAGGAGTATGGCTACATTATTGGGTATATAGATCTCGGATTAAATGAAGAGTAGTTTTTCATACTCAAATAAGAATTTAAGGCAGACTGCTAACAGTTTGTTCGGCTCTGCTTCGTTAGGCACTTCAGCAAACTATAAAAAACCTTACTATGTTTACTTTAAAGTTTAATTAATACAATCAATACAAATGTAAAAGGAATTATCATGAAAAACCTATTATTAATCTTATCGTTAATCATGTCGTCTGTTGTTTGGGCTAACCCAGCACCAGGTTCAAGTGCTTCTAAAGAATGGCTTAATATTATCGATGCAGGGAAATATGGTGAAAGTTGGCAAAAGGCCGACTCATTTTTTAAGTCACAATTATCACAAAAAAAATGGGATAGTGCTCTCAAGGGAATCTGTCTCTTATACACATCTCCGAGCCCACGAACCGTACTAGATCTCG
>CAJXRC010000274.1 GCA_913058405.1 uncultured Colwellia sp.
AAGTTACGGACACCGAGAAAACTAATAGGTATATATAACATGGCAATTAAGCAGGACTAAAATAGTTTGTTATTTCGTTCCTAAAAATTTTAGCCAACAATGTCGCACTGCTTAATAAGGCGTTCACACAACCCGGTGTTAATGGTATAAGTTTAAATGTAGAGTTAAAGTATTTATTAATTTAAGGTGAAGTTCAAATGAATAAACGTCTTGAAACTATATTGATTTTACTACTTTTAAGTGTGGCTTACTCATCAAGTGCAGATGAGCCAGCAAAATATAACAAGGTACTATTTAAGAGCTTTATTTCTGAAAAAGACGGTAAGGATGTACAAATTAGGGAAGCGCTTTTTCCTCCCAAATGGAAAGCTCCACGTCATTATCACAATAGCAATTTATTCATATATGTTATTGAGGGTGAATTTGAAGTTGAGCTCGAAGGTAGCAAAAAAATCACTTATCAAAAAGGTGAGGCTCTACAAATGAATTCAGGCATAGAAATGGAGGCGCGCAACCCGAGTAATAAAAACTCATTAAAGTTAGCCGTATTCCAAGTTGGTCATCCTGATGCCGCATTTGTTGTACCAGTAGAATAACGAACTTATCATAAGGCTTTAAACGGACTAAGCACAGTTTACTGTTTTCATTTCTCAACATTTTAACAAACAGTTTTGAACCCCTTATTGGGACGTTTTACCTACATGGAGGTTAGTTTCACTTATGAAGTACTTAATATTAATTATAGTTTTCTTTTTATGCTCTTGTGCTGATCTTAGTTCAACAAATCAAAGCCCAGAGACTCATTCTGGGCATCTTGGAGAGCTTGTTCTAGGTTTACTCAAAAGTAATGATGCCGCATCAAAGTGCGAACAAGGTCATGTTCAAGATAGGATTAACTGCCGTAAAAGAAAACAAGCACAAGTTGATGCTATTAATAAATCAATTAAAGAACATACGGTGCATTAGCACGTATAAAGGCAATCAACGGGAAACGTAACTATTGCTTATGTTTCGCTTAAATATAATAACTAACGATTACTTCGCTTATTACTAGTGAGTTATGTGAATCTCAAGGTAAGGAATACCAATGAACAAGTTTTTTTCAGCTTTAATTATTTTTGTCACTTTGATTTCAACGTCTGCATTAGCAAATGATGACAAATTTGATTACGATAAATTTGTTAAACAATATTATCAAGCAATGACCAATACGCAAAAGCCGGGGGCATCTAAAAAAGATTTAGAACACTATTTGTCTTTTTTAACTGACGATGTAGGCAACCAACATTTTCCAAATGCTCCTGATGATTCTAGAGAGCCTAATGGCAAAAAATTAATGCGAGAAGGTATGTCTCGTTATCTAGGAGTACATACTGGTTATGAGGCAAACATTATTGAATATATTGCTGGTTATAACTCTGTTGCTCTAAAGCATAAATTTTCTGCTAAAGGACAACGCTCAGATGGTTCAGAATTTAGTTACAGTAAAGTGGTGTTGGATGTTATCGAATTAGAAAATGGTAAGGTGTCTGTTATTCGCAGGTACGGTCAATAATTCACAAAAAAAATTAAACAAACAGTGTAACCAAGGGTAAATCTCCGTTTATCTAAGTGTTAGCTGTATTTTAATATACGGCGACATCAATTAACTTTAGAGTAAAAATAATTGCTATGAAAAAACTACTATTAATTTTATCCCTGTGTATCTCTTCTTTCGTTTGGGCTCACGAACCAACAGATCCGGGTGCTGCAAGAGAATGGCTTAATATCATCGATGCAGGTAAATATGCTGAGAGTTGGGAAAAAACAGCTCCATTCTTCAAAGCTCAACTAACACAACAAAAATGGGATAATGCGCTAAATAGTATTCGTACTCCATTAGGTAAGGTGAATTCACGCGCTAAGATAAGTGCAACAGAATACTCAACACTCCCTGGGGTGCCCGATGGGAAATACCTTGTTATTCAATTTCAAACAGAGTTCCAAAATCAAAAATCATCTACTGAAACTTTAACACTTAGCAAAAATAATGGGCAATGGCTTCCTGTTGGTTATTTCATAAAGTAAGTTTGGTATCAGCATACAGCTAACAAGACATTTAAACGTAAGAGCAACAGCCGACTGTTGTTCGTGCCTTGGACATTTTAACCAATTATTAATTTTCGTTTAACGTGACGTTAGATTTTAGGAGAGTAGGGATGCTTTTAACGATTATGATCATTTTTTGTGGTTGCTTTATTCTTGAGAGGGTTATTCCTGGGTGGAATCTGCCAAATATTAAAACTTGGCCTATTCGTGTATTACTAATTAACGCTGTACAAATTGGTGTTGTGTTATTGGCGGGAATTTCATGGGAACTCTGGCTTTCATCTTGGTCTCTTTTTAACTTATCGGACTTAGTTTCTCCAGCTTTAGGTGGTCTTATTGCTTACTTTATTGCTACTTTTGTTTTTTATTGGTGGCATAGATGGCGTCACGAGTTTGATTCATTATGGATTGGATTTCATCAAATTCACCATAGTCCAAGAAGGTTAGAGGTTATCACCTCTTTCTATAAACACCCTGGTGAAATGATTGTTAATTCAATCTTAGGTAGCTTACTTGTTTATACATTGCTCGGTCTTTCCTTAGAAGCTGCCGCTATTTATACTTTCTGTACTGCTATTGGTGAGTTCTTCTATCATACCAACGTGAAGACACCACGTTGGATTGGTTATATATTTCAGCGTCCCGAGATGCACCGAATACATCACCAAGCTGGACGCCATAAAAACAACTATGGTGATATCGTTTGGTGGGATATGCTTTTTGGAACTTATGAAAACCCAAAAGAGTGGGTTCACACATGTGGTTTTACACCTGAAAGAGAAGAGCGATTAATCGATATGCTTGCATATAAAGATGTACATAAAAAAGTATAACAAGCATTCAAGTGATACGAATAACTCTGCTCAGCATTTTAGCCAAGTACAATTTGCTACTTATTGTGGCGTTAATTACTAAATAGTTTGCAACGGAGAATAAATGAAAAAGGGACTTACAGAAATATTTGAAGTTGATTCAGTCATAAAAACTACAGCGCTTTGTATATTAACTATTGGCTCATATTTAATATATAAGCTTTACCATTTTTCAAGTCAAATCAATCAACATACCGGGCTTAGAATATCTAAACTTTTTATTTACACAGCCATCTTTTTGTTTATTATTTCATTCGTTAGTTTAATTTATAGTTTAATTAATTTTCATGATCCAACTATTTTGAGAAGCTCAATTGGTATTCATGTTATCTCAAGTGTTTTCGATGTAACGTGGATAATTATGGTACGTAATCGGATTAATTTAATTATGGCCTCTAATAGAGGTGACAAGCTTTGGTTAAACCCATTTATTACCTCAATTTTTCATGTGATTTATATGCAGCATAAAATTAACCAAGGTTTAGCTAAAAGCGCAATATAACTAGAATTTAAGTCAGGGTTGCTAACCGTTTATTCGGTTTTGCTTCTTTATATATTAGCAAACTAATAACGTCGCCTTAAATGGGCAATATATTTCAAGGATGATTAGCTATTGGATTCACTAAAGTTAATTGATTTTCTCCACTCGAGACCATCCCCTAAAAGGATTGATGTTTTATGTAAATTACAGCATTTTTCTATAATTACCTACGCAGTGGATCCTTCTAGGTTTGATGGGATTTTTCCAGAACGCTTTGAATTAGATATTATAGAAATCAATGGAGTAGATAAGGCTCTAATCTCTGTAGTTCCATTTATCGATGTCGATTTTACCTCCGCTGTTTACCCTTTTCCAAAGTTCACTATGGGTCAAACAAACTACCGAATTTATATCATTGATAAGGAAACCAATGAACGTTGTGTTTGGTTTCTCGGAACTACATTAGATTCATGGACACTTGCAGTACCTAGATTACTGTGGAATTTACCTTGGTATAGTGGTGAAGTTAAATTTGATTGTAATTTTGATGAGTCACAACAAAGGTATCTTAAATATAAAATGACGACTGATGCAGCTTGGGCCCCGGCCAGTGTTGAGTTAACTCAACCTAAAGAGGCTAAAATTGAATTGGCTGGGTTTCCTGATATTGAAACAGGTCTTGTCTATTTAACTCACCCATTAGCAGGATTTTACCATCGCCGCGATGGTAAATTAGGAACTTATCGAGTCTGGCATAAACAACTAGAGGTCTCATCCGCCAACCTTAAGTCGGCTAGTTTTGGTTTATTATCTCGATTAGGGTTAGTAACACAAGAAGAGCAACAAGTTGCACATAGTGTACTTATTGAACCTATTAATGAATTTACTATTTATTTACCGCCAAAAGTGGTGGAATAAAATAAAACAAGTGAATTAATACGGAAAAAACAGTTGGCTTTTGCTCTTTCCTCGATTATCTTACTCGATAATTACTTAGCCCCTTATTAGGGCGTTATATGCCAAGGGAAATTATGCACTCTAAAAAATGTCGTAGATTAAGAAAAAAGTTATATTTAGATGAATTTGCTGTAATGGGAGTTGAATTAGATTGTAATTTAACTTGTAAGGATGAGTCTGAATTAGCAACAATAATGGATGATTTTTTTGTTTATGTTGACTCGCTAGGCTTATGTATTGGCGGTGGTGGTGAACTGACTTCCTTTGAAGGATTTATCTCTTCTCATGAACGTTATGGTTCAGTGACTGAATCGGACATATTAAGCATATCTGATTGGTTGAAAGGCCAAAATGTCGTTTCAGATTTTAATATTAGTAAACTTGTAGATGTTAATTACGGCGCATAGCAAGCGAATAAAACAGGGCTAAAACAGTTTGTTGTTGTCGCTTCTCAATATTAAAGCAAACATATTTTAGCCCCTTACTGGGGCTTTATATTGTTATCTAACAAAGCTGTTTTAATTATGGATGATTTCAAAACTGACAATATTTATCCTACTCTCAATTTGCTTATACTGTTTTAATAATATGCTCAAAAGCCTAGTTAAGTGGTTTGACAAAAATTGGTAATAGGTTTGAGTACTTAAAAAGAGAACAAATTATGCAAGCGGGACAAATCAAAGTTGGCTGGTTCCGTGCCATTCAACATTTTAACCAACTATATTTTCCGCTTAAGAGGGCGTTATTTAGCTAATCATGAATCGAGCAGAAGCATTAAAACAAATAATAACTTTCGGCGCTGATAAAGAAGCTGCATATTCTGAATTAGTTAAATTTGGATACGATTCTGATTTCGAATGTTTTGTCGTCTCAAAGTCCATTTTACAGAATGTATTAGCAAAGTACTTATCAGATGAAATTACTGCTGACGACCTTGAAGAATGGGCAAATTTTGTAGAGTGTCGCGATGATTTAGATCACGAAGTTATTGAGGGCTATATTTATGCTATTGCTAACCCGTATCTTATTGATGATATAGATAAAGAAAAAATAATGAAAATGGTTCAATTACTAAAAACCCCCTAACAAAAAAGTTTACGCAGAGCATTCTACAACTCGCTTCTTTGTTCTTTTCTTTAGATTGTATCCAACAAGATTACTTAGCCCCTTATTGAGGCATTAAATGCCTATCAACACTTGGCTCCTCAGAATCAGAAACCTTAAATCTATTACTTCAAAACTCTACTACTTTTGGTATTATGAGCATCATTGTATTTAATAATAGCCAGAGAGATATATGCGTTATTGGTTAGTGGGATTATTTTGTGTGGGCCTGATTTCTGGCTGTGGTAGTGATGATGGAGCATCTATAGACGATCAGGGAGCGGATGAAACTGTCTTGAATGATGAAAGCCCTGATGAGAGTATCGATTCGAGCAGTGGAAGTGATACCAATTATAGCCAAATTGGCTGTAACGATGACTTAACTGCTGTATTGGCTTTGATTAATGAAAAGCGTGCACAGGAGCAAACTTGTGGCAGTGAAAGTTATGGTCCTGTAGATGAACTAAACTGGAATGCTGTTTTAACTTCGGCTGCACAAGTGCACTCGGATAATATGGCTAACTATGATTTTTTCAGCCATACGGGCCTTGACGGAAGTACAGTCTCGAATCGGGTTACAGATCAAGGTTACACGTGGTCTTATGTGGCGGAAAATATTGCTGGAGGTCAGCCTACAGCGCAGTCTGTAGTTGATGCATGGATGAACAGTGACGGACATTGTAAGAATATTATGAGCGAAGTTCCAACGGACATGGGCCTAGCGTGTAGTGCTAACAGCGATGCAACTTATACTCATTATTGGACACAAGTATTTGCTAAGCCTCGTTAGTTGCTGTCTCTTATACACATCTCCGAGCCCACGAGACCGTACTAGATCTC